>RGZZ01000155.1 GCA_010028905.1 Pseudomonadota bacterium
GGGGAGAAGCAGGCGACCTGGATTCAATCGGTGTGACGCGCGCGTCCATCGAAGACCCTCCCCTCCTTTGTGGCGCTATGGCCTATCTATCGCGCCAAACAACAGACTTGTCAAGTCGAGGCAACCAGTGCAGACACCAAAAAATAAACACCCAATACTGTCACCACCTCTCGGCGGCTTCTTGGGGCCATAAAGGCGACAGGAACAGCAACAATCAGAAATAGCCCGCCAGCAGCCCCTTTTTTGTTAAAGAATTGTTCACAAACCATCAACATTATTGTTACAAATCAGCCCTAGTCACGTGGCTCGAACGACCTGACATCCCTCTCAAGAAAAGCGCCGCACGAACCGCCAGGACGGACGGCCGACGAGAAGGAGAGCAACCATGTCAGACCTGTTCATCGGTGGAAATCTTCGCCCCAGCACCGCGGCGCCGAGCGCCCCTTCCAGGTCGGTTGCCTCCGCCGCCCCGCAGAGCGCGAACGACAGCGCGCACGTCCCCGGCAGCACCGACAGCTGCTGCAAGTTCGTCGAGAAGACGAAGGAGAAGCTCTTCTGCGAGAAGCACGGCGACAAGCACCTCGGAGAGAAGCATCACGACGAGAAGCAGGTTGGCGAGAAGGGCCACAAGGAGAAGCTGGGCGACAAGGGCCTCGGCGAGAAGCGCTGCGGCGAGAAGGACTACAACGAGAAGCTGGGCGACAAGGGCTTCGGCGAGAAGGGCCACAAGGAGAAGCTCGACGACGTGAAGTGCCGTCCGGAGAAGGCGTCTGTCGAGAAGGGCACCGCTGAGAAGGGCATCGAGAAGTTCGCCAGCGAGAAGCTCGGCGACAAGCACCTCTGCGAGAAGAACCATGACGAGAAGCCGACGGGCGAGAAGATCGGCGTCGAGAAGCAGTCTGGCGAGAAGGGCCACGTCGAGAAGCTCGGCTTCGAGAAGGGCATCGAAAAGCGCTGCTCCGAGAAGGATCTCGAGATCCAGCCCGACCTCACCGCCCGCGGAGGCGCTCCCACGGCGCGCTTCTTCGCCTAGAACAACGATTCAAGGTTGCCAGTCGTGTGTCGATTGGCTTCGGCTCCGGTACGTTGTCCTGAACTCTCTTCGTGGCCGCGCTGAGCGCGGCCACATTCATTTCCGTGAGACGTCGAACCCGCGGCCACCTCGCTGCACACTGTCCCATCCACGAGGGGGGGGCGCAGGAAGTCGGCCGGGCACTGCCAAGATCACCTCGATGAACGAGCCGACCATCGTGTTCTACGGGACCCCCGGGCACCCCGTGCTCGAGCCCTTCTACCAGCACGTTCGTGAACGGGGACGCCGACGCGTCGCCTTCGCCACACAAGGGAAGTTCCCGCGCGAGACCGGCCTGTGCCTGGGCGCTGGCGCGAGCGACCCCTCCGGCTGGCTGCAGCTGCCCTACGAAGACCCCATCGACCTCGACGACATCTGCGGGGTCTGCCTCGACGGCTACTACGTCGACCCGGAGGCCCTCTCCGATCTCGACGAGGCCGACGCCGCATACGCCCAGACCGAGATCTGGGCCACCCTCATCGCGCTCTTCGCGCGGCTGGCACGCCGTCCGGGCTGCGTGGTCGCCAACCACGTGACACGGCGCGAGTGGGTCGCCTCACGCGCGGCACAGCAGGCGTTCTTGAGCGCGTGCGGGCTGCGGGTCCCCCGAACGCTCATCACCAGCGACCCCGCCGCGGCACGCGACTTCCACGAGACCTGTGGGGGGCGCACGCTGTACAAGCCCGTCACCACACCGTTCGCCGAGTTCAAGGCGATGGGCGCTGACGACCTCGATCGCCTCGACGCGCTGACCCTTGCGCCGGCCCACTTCGAAGAGCCCGTCGACGGAGAGATCGCGCAGTGCGTGGTGGTAGGCGGGCAGGCGTTCACGCTCGGCGCGTCGCTGCCCGAGTCGTCGAAGCGACACGCGCTCGAAACGTGCCAGCGGCTCGAATTGACCATGGGCGAGGTCGTGTTCCGGCTGGGTGACACCCCCATTGCAACCACCCTTCGAACCCATCTGAGCCTCGAAGCCCTGCAGTACGCCGAGGTGCTCGAGGCCGCCACCACCCTTCTCGAGGAGGGGCACCTGTGAGCGAGACCATCGTCGTCATCGGCAATCCCTCCGAAGACATGGTGAGTGACATCCACGACGAGCTGAAGCGTCGCGGGCGTGCCGTGGAGCTGGTGCAGACGCAAGACCTGCCCGGGACTGTGCGGTTCGGCCTTTCGCTGGGCAGCGCCATCGACGGCTTCTTCGCCCTCCCAGACGGCCGCCGCCTGGCCTTCGAATCGGTGAAGAGCATCTACCAGCGCGCCGGCTTCGATGCCGGCGAGACCATCGAAGACTACACGCGCGAAGAGGCCGACTACGCAAGCAACGCCACGCTCTCCGCGTTCACCGTCGTGCTCAACACCATCGACGCCATGGTCGTCAACCGCCCCGTGTACTCCGGCTCGAACGCCTCGAAGCCGTATCAGATCGGGCTCGTCGAGCAGCACGGGTTCAGCGTTCCCCGCACCCTGGTGACCAACCAGCCCGACGCCGCGCGCGAGTTCTACGAAACCCACGGCGGAAACGTCATCTACAAGTCGATCAGCTACGTGCGATCCATCGTGAAGCGCATGAACGAAGAAGACCTCGACCGCCTCGACACGCTCGAACGATGCCCCGTGCAACTGCAGGAGTGCGTCGATGGCCGCGACATCCGGGTGCACGTGGTGGGCCCCGACCAGCTCTTCGCCCACTTCATCGTGGCCGACGAGAGCGACTACCGCTACGACAAGCAGGCCCAGATCCGGGCCCACACCTTGCCGGAGCCCGTGCGACGCCAGTGCTTCGCGCTTGCCAGGGCCCTCGGGTTCGTGCTCGCGGGCATCGACCTGCGCGTCACACCGAAGGGCCGCTACTACTGCTTCGAGGTAAACCCGTCTCCCGCGTTCTCGTGGTACGAGGTGCGCACGAAGCAGCCCATCACGGCAACCCTGTGCGACGTGCTCGAGAACGCCCACGCACTGAAGCCCTGGTCTTGATGCGATGCATTGGCGGTGAAGCTACCAGTAATCAAGCGCCTTGAGCCGTCGCCGCGCCGACGCGGGAATGGCGGGGATGGGGCTGGCGCTCCCCTGCACCGCAGCGGAGCCAAGGCGCTCCACGATTGCGCGCCGCAAGCGCCTGGCCTGATCCGGCGCCTGCGCCAGCAGGTTGGACGAATCTGCCGCCCCCCCCAGCGTGAGGTCGACAAGACGTGGTGGAGGCGTCACGGAACCGCCCACTGCGCGGCTTTCCTCGGAAGGACGGACGTATTCGATGTACTTCCACCGACCGTCGGTCGCCATGCAGCCCTCGAGGCGCTCTGACTGCGCATAGGCCAGACGGCCCCCATGCTCGCTCAACACATCGGCCTTGCCGGACATCTCGACCGAGACCGACGGGAGATAGCGCTTGAGCAAGGTCGGCATGACGTCGATGGTCTCGACGACGCTGCCCACGCGCAGCCCCGAAGGCCCGCCTGGCAGACGCATGATGAGCGGAACCCGAAGCGCCTTCTCGCGCAGATCCGGCGTCGCGCGCACGTCGCGCACGTCTTCGCAGCCGTGCGGGCTCATCAGCACGACGACCGTGCGATCTCCCCCGTGGCCCTCATCGAGAAGCTTCATCAAGCTCCCGATCCATGCATCGATGTGCGTCACGGGCGCGTAGCAGGGTCCGTGAAGGGCAGCGAGGGGATCGGAATCGTGAGGCGGGTGGATGTCCCGGTAGTTCAGGAAGAGGAACCAGGGGCGCGCGCCCTCCGCGTGCGACGTGATGAACGTGCGCGCCAGTGCCGTGGCCTCCGTGCCAGAGCGCTTGATGAAGGGGAGATTGGTCTCGCCGTTGGGGGGGATCGGATAGACCGTTCCAAAGCCTCGCGTGAAGTCGAACAGCTCGCCCGATTGCGCCGAAGGGCCCAGCAACATGGCCGACGAGGGAATGGAGGCCGTGTCATACCCGTTCGCACGCAGCACCTCCGCGAGCATCGTCGGCGATGCGCGCGCGCGAAAGCACTCTGAGAGATAGCGCGAGGTGAAGATGCACAGATGCGAGGGCCCCGTGCGCTCCGCCTGGGCATACGCCTTCTCGAACAGCACGCCGTGGGCGGCAAGCGCATCGATGTTGGGCGTCGGGAACCCCTCTTTCGCATAGCAGCCCAGAAAATCCGGGCGCATCAGATCAACGGTGATCAGAAGGATGTTGGGCCGGTCTGAAACGCCCCCCTCGTTCGCGCGAACCGATGCGCGCCTGCCTCGGAAGAGCAGCGCCCCCCCGAACAGCAGGTTGGCAAGAAGCAGCAGCGCAAGCGCCACAAACCATCGTGGAGAGGAGAAGTACGACGCCAGACGCTGCACCTGGGCACGATAGCAGAAAACGCCGTCCTCTTTCAACACGAGGGCGCGCGAGACATGCTGACCGGCGGTGCCCCCCGAGGGCGGGCTTCGGCTCGCATCTCTCCCACAGTCGCGACAGCGCCGTCCGGCCTACCAGTAGTCGAGCGTCTTCAGCTCGTGCTGCGTCGATTCCTCGACCGCGTCTTCCATGCGGACGTCACGATTGACCGCAGAGGGCCCGAAGCGGTCGATGATGGACTTTCGCAGGTAGGCCGCAATTTCCGGGTGCAGCGTCACCTGGTTGTCTGCTTCATCCGGATCAGCCTTCGACAGATCGATGAGACGGGTGGGCGGCGTAAAGCTGCGAAGCGCCTCCGGACACTCCACGTAGGGACGAGTGTACTCGACATACTTCCAGCGCCCGTCGGTGGCCATGTGACCTTCGAGGCGCTCGGTCTGCGCGAAGACGATCCGACGAGAAGACGTATGGAGCATATCGGCTGACCCCGCCGAATCCATCAAAACACTCGGAAGACATCGCTTGATCAACGTAGGCGCCACGTCGATGGTGGCCACCGGATGGCGCTCCCGAACCCCAGACGGTCCAGCGGGGAACCGCATGATGAGGGCCACGCGCAACGTCTTCTCTCTGAGCTCGGCAACGCTTCTTGCGTTGCGCTCATCATCGCAGCCGTGCGAGCTCATGAGCACGATCGCTGTCTCATCGGCGAGATGAAGTGCCTGCAGCTCAGCCATGACCTCGCCGATATAACCATCGACTCGGACGAGAGGGCGATAGAAAGGCCCGTGTTCGGCATCAGAGGAGTCTGGGGGCAAGGGGGGATGCAGATCACGAAAGTTCAGGAACAAGAACCACGGACTTCACCCGAGCCTATGCTGACGAAGGAAGAGGCGAGCAAGTCGGAGGGTCTCGCTCCCGTCGCGCTTGACGAAGGTTCGCTGGGTGTCCCCGCTTGAGGGAACCGAGTAGACACGATCAAACCCCCGGTGAAAGTTGAACAGCGGATCAGGTCGCGTGCTCGACAGCAATCCAGAAGAGGGAATGGACGTCGTCTCGTAGCCATTCTCGTGCAGCACCTCCGGCAGCGTCTTGGGCGCCAGGCGCGCCGCATAGCAGTCGGAGAGGTAATGAGAGGTGAAGATGCACAGGTGCGACGGCGACGTGCGCTCGGTCTGGGCGTAGGCGTTTTCGAACAAAACCCCCTGACGCGCAAGCGTCGCGATGTTGGGAAGCAAGAAGCCCGTCTGACTGTAGCAGTCCAGAAAGGCCGGGCGCATCAGATCCACGGTGATGAGAACGATGTTGGGCTTCTTCTGCAGGATTCCGCCACGCGACCAGGTTTCGTTCGGCGACGCCTCACGCTCCATTGAACGCTCTGCTACACCTCGGCGAACAGCACGGTTCCGCAGGCGTCGTGACGACCCACCAGCGTGGTGCGGCCCACGGCGTCAACCACGGGACGCAGGCTGACGAAAGCGAGCAGACAGAGCGGGCACAGCTCCGTGCACGGCGCCACGACGTCAAGTCGCACCCACACGTCGTCTTCCGCGAGCTTGTAGCCCTGTGCGACACACGCCGCAACCGTCGCCTGCGAAACGCTGGCCCCCTGCTCTCGCTTCAAGAAGGCGCGTCGTATGTAGCGCTCATCGAGACCGTCCATCGAGCCCTGCTTCGCTGGCCTGCGCCTGAATCCCCCGCGAATGCAACCCCTCCAGCGCATGAACCAGGTCGGGTCTCAGGGCGCTGCCCTGACGGCCCCCTCAGTCGACGTGGTAGGCAGTGACCCTGTCGCGCCCCTGCTGCTTCGACACATAGAGCGCCCGGTCGGCGGCCTCGAGCAGACCGTTGATGTCGCGCGCGTGGTCGGGGAACACCGCCATGCCGATGCTGAGCGTGAGCGTGAGCTTCTGATGGCCCACATCGATGGGCCGCGCGCGAACTGTCTCGGCGACCTGCCGCAGCACCTCGACCGCCGCGTCATGCGACACCTCGGGCATCCACGCCACGAACTCGTCTCCTCCCTGGCGCACGAGAACGCTCGAAACGGGGAGATCCTGGCGCATGGCGCGCGCGATGGTGACGAGGGCCAGATCACCACTGGCGTGACCGTGCGTGTCGTTGATCGACTTGAAGTGATCGATGTCGATGAAGGCGACGCTGAGCGCGTGCCCACCCCGCAGCGCACGCTCGAGGTCGTCGGTGAGGCCGCGGTGCAGGAAGCGACGGTTGCGCAGCCCCGTGAGCTCATCGAACCAGACGGCATCGACACTTCGCGTGATCAGGCGCAGACGGGCCGACTGCTGCCGCAGAAGCGCCTCGGTGACCTCAGGATGGGTGCGGATGAACGCGCGGAAGTCGACGGCGCTGAGAACCGAGAGCGTACAGGCCTCGCGAGCCACCAGCGTGGCCGAGTGATGGGTCCCGTCGAGCGCTCCCATCTCACCCACCACGTTCAGGGCGCGCAGGGTGCTCACCACATAGGAATCGCCCGAAGCGGCCTGACGCCTCACGTCGAGAGAGCCTCGCGTCAGCAGGGCGGCCTCAACCGCAGTCTGACCCGAGACCCAGAGCACATCGTCCGGTTCAAGGCAGCGCTCGACGCCGCGCTCCACCCAGAGGCGAACCCAGTCGGCACTGCCATCGATCTGCTCGGCGAGTTCTGCCTCCACCGTCACACCTCCCAGAAACGCTCCTGACGACGATGCCCCACGAGCGACGCGATCAGGGGTTGGCGTCCGGCTTCTCGATGTCGGCCGCCTCTTCGACCTCGTCGAGGTCTTCTTCGTCATCGTCGGACGCGTCGTCGAGGTCGTTGAGGTCGTCGAGACCCTCTTCTTCGTCGTCTGACGCATCATCATCGGCGTCGGGCGGCGGCTCGCCCGCGCAGCTCCAGCACGCCTCGAGGGTGCCGGGAATGAGCGCGCCACAGGTCGGACATTCCCAGTCGGAGGCTGGCTCGGCGGGAGCCTCGACAGACGCCAGGACCTCACGCGCTCGCTCTGCCTGGTCTGCGTGGACCTCGAGAATCGTCGGCTCAAAGGGAAGCAGGCCCGACGACCCGCCCACCGTCTCGAACGACGCGATGCCGGCCGATTGCAGGGCGGTCTTCGCAAGGTCGACCAGGTAGGCGTCGTGACTGGTGTAGACCTGCACCATCTCGCTCTCGTTGGGGCCGATGGAAGGGCTCGGGCCGTGTACGAGAGGCGTCTGGCAGTGCGCACAGAGCCCCACGTCGTCGTTGTACTCACCGATCGCCTGATACAAGTCGATGTGCGGACAGTCAAGGTTAGGGCAGTGCTTCATGAACGACCTCCTCGACGGCATGCGTGCGTCACCAGGGACCCCAGGGGATGCTTCGCCACCCCCCGATGATTCCCCCTGAGGGGCCTTCCTGGCGCGTGTCGCCCTGCCCTCGAACGCGCGACCTCTCCCTCTGCAATCATCCGGGGCCTCCCCGGACCAGCACCCGGCTGGGGGAAGCCTGACTCTCCTCATTTCGCAGGACTTGCCTGGCGCCAGGCACGAAGCCCCCGTCATGCGAGAGGAGTCTCCCGTGAACGACCTGCTGACCCTCGTGGGCATCGTGCTCGTCTACGTCGTGCTGATGCGCTTCGTTCTCCCCCGATTTGGCATCGCCACCTGAATGAGCGGTGCTTGCGACGTCCGGTCCGGACGTCAGACCGAGGAGCATCTCCCGGCTCTCCCCACGAACGCGCCCACCCTGCCGAAGCGAGAATGACCCCCGTGCCACAGTATGAAGTCGTGTACAGCACCGACGAGGGCTGGTGCGCGAAATGCCGTGCCCTTCCGTGCGCGTGCGCCAGCGGTAGGAGCACGGGAAAGCGATCGGCCTCCCCGTCGAAGGGCTCTGCGGGCGGCGCCTCCGCGCGTTCTGCCCCATCGGGAAAGCCCACCTCGGGAACCGTGCGCATGCGCCTCGAGAAGTCCGGCCGTGGGGGCGCTGAAAGATCGCGTCATCGAGATCCAGGGCGACCATCGTGATCGAATCGAAGCCCTGCTCATCGAGCGAGGTCTGAAGGTGAAGCGCGCGGGCGGCTGAGACGAGAGGCCGAACCGCTTCACTCCCCCCACGACCGAACGGGAAACGCAGCCGCACACGCGAACCTCTCTCACATGCTCGACGTCGATGCCGTCTGCAAGACCTATCCCGGCAGTGCGAGGCCCGCGCTCGAGCCCGTATCGCTACGCGTGGGAAAAGGGCAGACCACGGCCCTCATCGGCCAGAGCGGCTGCGGCAAGTCAACGCTGCTGCGCATCATCGTGGGCCTGATCACGCCCGACAGCGGCACCGTGACCCTCGATGGTGAGCGCGTCACCCCGGAGAACATCGAGCGCATCCGCCAGCGCATGGGGTACGTCATCCAAGACGGCGGGCTCTTCCCGCACCTCACGGCCCGCGAGAACATCATGCTCCTGGCGCGGCACCTGCGCCGAGAAGGCGAGGCCGAGAAGTGGCTCAACGAGCTGCTCGCCCTCACCCAGCTGCCCCCAGAGAGCCTGGCCCGCTACCCCCTCGAGCTGTCTGGCGGGCAGCGCCAGCGCGTCAGCCTGTTTGCTCAAACCCGCCATCGTGCTGCTCGACGAGCCCATGGGCGCCCTCGATCCGATGGTGCGCTCCGATCTGCAGGAAGACCTCAAGCGCATCTTCACCACCCTCGGCCAGAGCGTCGTGCTCGTCACCCATGACCTCACCGAGGCCGCGTTCTTCAGTGATGAGATCGTGCTCATGCGCGATGGACGCGTGATGCAGCGGGGAACCTTCACCGATCTCGTTCGCCGACCCACGAATGCGTTCGTCACCCGATTCGTCAACGCCCAGCGCGGCGTCGACCTCAACGCTGCGATGGCGCCACCGATATCCGGCACGCGCGAAGAGGAGACCACCCCATGAGACGCGCTGCGCGCTGCCTCCTCATCGCGCTCTTCCTGACGGTCGCGTGCGTATCGACACAGACCGCGCAGGCACAGACGAACGGATCGATCACCATCGGCTCGAAGGCCTTCCCGGAAGGCATCATCCTGGGCGACATCCTCGCCACGATGCTTCGGCGAAACGGTGTCTCGGTGACGCATCGCGCGGGGCTGGGCGGCACGCAGATCGTGTGGGCCGCGCTGCTGCGCGGAGAGGTCGACGTCTATGCCGACTACACCGGCACCCTCATCAGCGAGCAGCTCCACGATGCGCACATCGAGTCGACCGATGGCCTGCGCCAGGCCCTTGCACAGCGCGGCCTCTCGATGAGCGCGCCCCTGGGGTTCAGCAACAGCTATGGCATCGCGGTGCGCCGTGTCACCGCCGAGCGGCTCCATCTCTCGAAGCTGAGCGATCTTGCGGCACATCCGGAGATGGTCATTGGCGTGGGACACGAGTTCATGACCCGCAAGGAAGGATGGAACGCCGTTCGCGCACGCTACGGCCTGCATCCGGAGCGCGTGGTCACGATGGAGCACGAGCTGCTCTACCGCGCCCTGGCCGCCGACGACGTGGGGGCCATCAACGTCTACACCACCGACGGCGACATCGGCTACTACGATCTCGTGGTTCTCGAGGACGACCGCCACCTTTTTCCCCGCTACGACGCGGTGTACGTGTACCGAGACGCCTCGGCCCAGCAGTGTCCGATGCTGCTCGACGCCCTGAGACCTCTGGCCGGTGGCATCGACGAGACCCAGATGATCGCCATGAACGCCGAGGTGAAGGTGCAGAAGAGGGCCGAAGCCGACGTGGCGC
>RGZZ01000156.1 GCA_010028905.1 Pseudomonadota bacterium
GGCGCTCATCGGCCTCCGCAATGAGCAGATCGGTGATGCGGTCGGGGGGGGCGATGAAGCGCTGGGCGGCACTGGGGCATGCGTCGGCGTCATCGAACCTGGGTGTGCGCGCCTCGGTATCGACCACCGTGTCGTACGCGTCACGAAGGCTCGCTCTTCGCTGATCGCACGCGTCGGTTCCCACACCGCAGACAGACCGCACGGCTCTCGTGACGGGTTTCAGGTTTCTTCCACGACCGGCGCCTAGGCTGAGCGTGGACACACAGAACGGCTGGAGCCACCCGCTTGATCCGCTCACTCGGAACGCACGCCATCGCCCCACGCACATCCCCGCTTCCCCTCGCGGCGCTCTCGGTGCCGATTGCCTCTCACGGCAGCGCCGATTCGCGGGGGCCCTCCGTGGCGCCCGTGTCCATCGACGCCGCCAGAGCCGCGTCTCTTATCTTCAAGAAACAAGGCACCCAACCCGTACAGAAGTGCTGGGAGGTTCCCGGCACCCCCATGAGAGGCCCCCTCGCCGATAGCAGAGGAAATCTCTACGCGAGCCTGAGTGACCAAAAGGTGGTGGTCTCGCTGTCGCCCGAGACCGGCGTAACACGCTGGACCGCCAGCATCCATCCCACATGTCGTCCCCTGCTGACCCCAGACGAGAAGCTGCTGCTGGTCTGCGCCGACGATGACCAGATGCACGCCCTTGATCCGGCCAGTGGGGTCGAGCTGTGGACGACCGCCGCCTCAGGAGGGCTCCTGAATGGAGCAGACGGCCACGTGTATACCTGGTGGAACGGCCTCCTGAGCCGCATCGATCTCGATCGCCGCAGCGTGGCCGAATGCACCCGCCTCGAGCACGGCTTTGAGGCCCCGCCCGCCGTGGGGCGAGACGGCACCATCTACGGTGGGGCATACAACGGCCGCCTATACGCCATCGAGCCTGGCACTGCACGCGTGAAGTGGACCCACCAGACCGGCGGCATGCTGCGCAACTCGCCGGTCGTGGGCCCGGACGGCACCGTGTACGCCGGCTGCATCGGCAAAGCTCTTGTTGCGGTCGATCCCAAAGACGGCAGCGGAAAATGGCTCACCCTCACCGGTCACTGGATCATGCCTGAGCCCGCCATCGGTGACGACGGCACGGTCTACGTGGGAAGCTGCGACAACAAGGTCTATGCCCTCGACCCGACCTGCGGAAAGCCCCTCTGGACCTTTGAAGCCGATGGCGAGATCCGCGTCAGGCCTGTGCCTGCCCGTGATGGTGTGCTCTACGTGGTGAGCGATCGCAACCGCCTCTACGGCATCGACCAGCGCAACGGCGCCGAACTGTGGTCGACGACTGCCGACAGCTACGTGCACTGCCCTCCGGCGGTCGATCATCGTGGCGGCCTGGTGGTGGGCGTCAACAACGGCAAGACCTGCGCCTACCGCCACACCGTGACCGCAGAGCGTGTGCAGCAGCAGGAGATGCTGCACGACGCCCAGACCTCGGACGCTACTACCCAGGCGCCACCCGCCCCGACCATCGAGCAGCACGATGGCTGGGTCATCGTGGGCGGCGTTCGCATTCCGGTGAATCACGGAGCATCACGATCGGCGTGAACCCGACCCAGACACCCTCTCGATGATGGTGATTTTGAGGAATACGGGCTGCAGACTCGAGAGCGCGAAAGAGGCTCTGCGAGAAGCCGTGCCGTGAGTGAGGGCCGAGAAGCAAACCGATCGAGCCTGAGACGCGCGACCCGAGCATGCGCGCGGGGGGTGGCGCGGCGCTTAGAAGCCCATTTGGGCTTCTAGTAATGGGTATAAGCCCATTTGGGCTTCTACTCGCGCGCCGCTGCAGCGGGCCGCCGGTGCCTGGATCAATCCGCCAGGCGCGATGGGCTCGGACTCGGTGCTACCCTGAACTCGAATCGCAACGTGTCTTAAAACCATTGGCATGTACCGCCGCCCTCCCCTCGTACCCATGAGCCCCCCCACTGCAGGGGGGGTCGGTTCCTTATGATCACGTCACGAGACAAGCCGCAACCTGAGGCCCCCCCTCCACTGCTGGGGGGGGTGGTTTCCCCCTCGCTGAAAACAGGGGAGGGGAGCGCTTCGGGCGAAGCGCACCCGCAGACGAGTTCGCGGAAGACTTCAACGGTTGCGCACCCCAGCGGGCTCTCGAGAATACAGGGAAGGCACCCACCTCCTTCATGTCCATCCCTCCGGCCGCATCCCAGGCCATTGTCATCTTCGGCGCCACGGGCGATCTCATGCGCCGCAAGCTCATGCCTGCGTTCTACCACCTCTACCTCGAGAAGCTGCTCCCTGAGAAGTTCGCCATCGTGGGCTACGCCCGCACCCCCATGAGCGACGACGATTTTCGCGTGCTCATGCGCAAGAGCGTCGAGGAGTTCGGTCGCCGCGAGCCAGGCGACGAGACCTGGAACGCGTTCGCCTCGCACCTGTCGTATCGCGCGGGCGGCTTCGACCACGAGGGCGACATGGCCAACCTTCGCGAGCATCTGGCGGGCCTCGATGAGAGCCAGGGCACGGCGGGCGGCCGCTTCTACTACTGCGCGACGCCGGCCAACGCATACCCCTCCATTGTGAAGCGCCTCGGCGAGTGCGGCATGCAGCAGAACGCCCGCATCGTCATCGAGAAGCCGTTCGGCCGCGACCTCGCCAGCGCCCGCGCCCTCAACGAAGAGATTCACCAGGTCTTCTCCGAGCGCCAGATCTTCCGCATCGATCACTATCTCGGGAAGGAGACGGTGAAGAACATCCTCGCCTTCCGCTTCTCGAACGGTATGTTCGAGCCCATCTGGAACCGTCGCTACATCGACAACGTGCAGATCACGGTGGCCGAGGAGATCGGTATCGAGGGCCGCGGCGCCTTCTTCGAGAAGACCGGAACCCTGCGCGACATGGTGGTGACGCATCTCTTTCAGGTGCTCACCTTCATCGCCATGGAGCCCCCCCTGTCGTTCGACCCGAATCGCCTGCGCGACGAGAAGGTGCGCGTGCTTCAGTCGATGCTCCCCGTCACGCCCGAGAAGGTCATCCGCGGTCAGTTTGTCGGGTATCGCCAGGAGCCAGGCGTGGCCAAGGACTCGCAGACCGAGACCTACGCGGCGGTTCAGCTGTTCATCGACAACTGGCGCTGGGCCGGCGTGCCGTTCAACCTGCGCACGGGCAAGATGCTCAAGAGCAAGGTGAGCGAGGTCTCGCTCTCGTTCAAGCACGTGCCCTACAACGTGTTCAAGAACACCCGAAGCGCGCCGCCCGGACGAGATGCACTGGCCTTTCGCATCTGGCCGGACGAAGGCATCTCGCTGCACATGAACGTCAAGCGCCCGGGCACGAGGCTCAACCTGAGCCGAGCCCGCCTCGACTTCGAGTATGAGAAGACCTTCGAGGCCCCCCTCGCCGAGGCGTACGAGCTGCTGCTGCTCGACGGCATGAAGGGCGACCACACCCTGTTCACCCGTGAAGATGAGGTCGAGCGGGCGTGGGAGGTTCTCGACCCGGTCATCTCGGCGCCGCCGCGGGTCCGCTTCTACGAGCCGGAATCATGGGGACCGGACGAGGCAGACGACCTCATCCATCCCCGCCACTGGCACCTCACCTCCACTGAGAAGGCCAGCAAGGCGCACGCGCCCGAGCCATTGATGGTGTGAGCGAGCGTACAATGACAGACAGCGCCTCGAAAGACCGCGAACATCGCAGCGATTCCTCCAGCGCCGCGGGCGATATCTCAGCGGACGTATCTGCTCTCCATGGGTCGATATCCACCCTGCGTAGCAGCGTAGCACTGCTTGTTGTGGTCATTGCGAGCTTCCACCCCTGGTTTCGCGCGGGCATGGAGCGCGTGGTCGATGTGCTTCCGCTCCTGGTGCTGGTGCTCATCTTCGTCTACGTGTCGATGCCCGTGGTGGCGGCGATACGGCGCATGCTCGCACGCCACTCGAGGGCGGCGGTCTCTGACGAGCGGGCCCTGTTCATGACCTTCATCATCGTGCTGGGCATCGCGGCCATCGGACTCTCCATCGTTCTGCCCAAGCTCGTTCTCGAGGTGCAGGCGCTGGCCGAGAACCTGCCGGGATATTCGCAGCGCGTGCGCGATCTCTTCACAATGTATCGCGATCGCCTCGATGCGATTCTCCCCGATGCCCTTCAGGCCAAGATCAGCGAGGCCTTGCGCGACGCGGGAACCTATGCCGGCGACCTGCTCAAGCAAGGCGTGGCATGGGTCGGCCTGTTCTCGCAGACCCTCATCTGGGTGGTGAGCACGGCCATCGTCGTGCCCATGCTGGGCTACTACTTCCTCAAGGACGGGGAGGGCATCGTGGAGTTCTGGCTGCGGCTCATCCGTCCGAGCGGTCGCGACCGAACCCGCAAGATTCTCTACGGCGTGCACGAGGCCATGCAGAGCTACGTGCGCGGTCAGGCCGTTCTCTGCGGAGCGATGGGGGTCGTCACCACGCTGGCCATGCTGTTCGTGCTGCCCCAGTTCGCCATCGGTCTGGGGCTCGTGGCCGGAATCACCGAGGCCATTCCCGTGGTGGGTCCCATTCTCGGTGCGGTTCCGGCGGTGATCATCGCGCTCGCGGGGAAGGGGTGGGGAACGGCGCTCCTGGTGGTGTTCCTCTACACGTGTCTGCAGCAGCTCGAGAGCATCGTTCTCGTGCCGCGGGTCATGGGGGAGTCGCTGGGATTGCACCCGCTCAGCCTCTTGCTGGGAATGATGGTGTTTGGAAGCCTGCTCGGGTTCTGGGGCGTGCTTCTCGCGTCTCCGCTGGTGGCGGTGGTGAAGGTGCTGGTCTCTGAATACATCGAGCATTCGGGTGAGGATGGTCCATCGCACGGCGCGCCAGACGGGCTGTCTGAAGCGCCCGCATCCGCAGCAGACGGTGTCAGGCCCGCGGCGACGCGCGAGTCTGACACGTACGAGCTCGACGATGACCACGAGCCGGCGCTTGTGCGTGGCGTCGCACGCGAGTCGGCAATGCCGAATGAGAAGGAGACGCGATGATCGAGCGCTTCACCCTGCTACCGGGCGCCGAGGTTGTGGGGATGGAGGTCGATGGGGTGCACCGCCACGCGCAGTTCGGTGTGCCCCCCTGCATCAAGCTCTGGTTCCAGCGGCGCCTCGCGCCCCCCACCACGTTCGTTCTGCCGCATCGGTTCTTTCATCGCGGCGTGGTGCAGGTCTCACTCGAGTTCTTTCTCTACCACTTCCTCTTCGCCGCCGGCAAGGCGTTCGGCAGGCTGCCCGATTCCGAGCGCATGGTGGTCATCGGCACCGCCGACCAGCTGGCTCGCTGCCGCCGCAGCCTGCAGGTGTCGCTGTTCGGATTCAGTGACGAAGAGATGCGTTCGTGGACGGGCCCGGACGTCGCATCGCTCACCGAAGACGAGATCGGGTTCATTCGCAGCTGCCAGCTGTTTCTCGCGCCCAAGCGCCAGGGCTTCGACGGGTGCGGCAACCTTCCCCAGGCTCCGAGTGCCCTGATCGAGGCCTACGCCCGTGGACGCATCGACATCGATGACGTGGTTGAGTGGCGGGCCTTCGACGACGCGGGGAGCGCCGAGCTGTTCAAGGGCGCCACCGTGATGCATCGTGGCGACGGGAGCTTCTCGGTTCGCGCAGGCGATGCGTGCGCTGAGGTCAACGTTGATTTCGATGATGATCAGGCGCCGTGGCTGGTCACATTGCCGCCTTCCTCAGAGGCGGTCACCTCCGATGTATTCAAGGTGCTCTGCCTCGGGGCCGATCCGGGGTTCGAGCTCGAGCACCCCACCACGGGCTTCGCCATCTGCATCAACGGCTTGTGGGCGGTGGTCGACGCGCCGCTGTGCGCGTCCTACCTGCTTGCGCGTCACGGCATCGATTCGGCCGACGTGCGGGTGGTCTTCGAGACCCATGGGCACGAAGATCACATGGGCAGCGGCATCCACTTCATGCTCGAGTGCATCACCAGCGGGCGCCCCTACACATACGTGGCCGCGGAACCGGTCTATCGCACCTGTCTGGTGAAGGTGGCGGCGGTTCTGGGGGTCAGCGAGGCCGAGGCAGACGCCATGCTCACCGGGCGTCAGGGGGAGGCGCAGGCCCGTGCGCGGGTGCTACGCGTCTCCCCTCGCTCCCCCGTTCGCATGCTGGGGGCGACGTGGCACTTCTCGTGGACGGTTCACCCCGTGCCCACCACCGGCTTTCGCATCGAGCTCGAGCACGACGGACGGGTGCATGCGCTCTCGTACTCGAGTGACACGACATCGACCCGTGGGGCGATGGGCATCGCCGCCATGAAGGCAGCGGGCTTTCTCGCGCCCGAGATCGATCCGTTCGCTCCGCTGCTGCGAGGCGATGAGGACATCGTGTTCTGGGAGGCGGGGGGGACCTCCGGCGACCCCATCCACTTCGACGCGCGCGAGTGGGACACCATGTGCCGAGAGCGCGGCATCTCTCCCACCGTTGTGTTCATGCACACGCACTCGCTGCCGCCCGAGATGCGCAACCACGCCCTCGCGCGCCCGGGAATGTCGTGGACGCTCGCCTCGTTTGCCCCCGTTCCGGTGCCGCTGTTCTTGAAACTGGTGAAATCGCTGCAGTTCTTCCGCGTGGCCGACGAGGAGTACTGGCTCTCGATGTTCACCGCGCAGGGCCGCCTCGAGCGCTACTATCCTGGCGCCACCATCTATCAGTCGGGGGCCGATGACTCGTGGTTCGTGGTGCTGCAGGGGCAGGCGGAGGTTCACATCGAGCCCGACGGAGACCTTGGATTGCTCGAGAGCAGCGCCTTGTTCGGGCCGCTGGGCGATCACGAGGGGCAGACCTTCCGCGTGCGGGCGCGCAGCCATGTCGACGTGTGGCGCCTCCCAGGAGAGGTGCTGCGCGAGTTCATCGTCAGCAACGGTCTGTCAGACTTCTTCTCCCATCTCTGGGACAACGTGGGATGGCTGCGCCAGAACCGCTTGTTCTTCGGCTTTCCCAACCAGGTGCTGACCAGCCTTGCCCAGCACGCGATGCGGCGCGAGTATGCCGCGGGCGAGACCCTCATGGTCGAAGACGATCTCGGCCACGAGATGTTCGTGGTGCTCGAGGGCGAGCTCGAGATCGTGTCGCAGCGCAATGGCACATCGATTCGTCGGGGACCGGGCGAGCTGGTGGGCGAGTATGCCGTGCTCGTGCCCGGCGCGCAGCGCAGCGCGACGGTGCGAGCGCTCGGACCGGTCTGCGTGCTCGTGCTCACGCGTGAGAACATCCACGACATCGTGGCGGGGCAGATTCCGCTCCATCTTCGCCTGGTTCGCATCTTGCAGGATCGCGCGCTTCCGCTTCCGCCTCCGCCGTCGTGACCCACCGACGCGCGCTGCGATGGGTGACGGGAATGATCGTCGCCTACGTCGCGCTGTTTGCCTGGTTCGACTGGCGCCGTCACATGAGCTATCGTGTCGGGGAGTGGGACCTGGGGGTCTGCGATCAGTCGTTCTTCACAGCGGCGCGCCTGGGCCTGCCCTTCTACAACACCCATGAGGCGGGCTCGCACTTCGGCTTTCACTGGTCGCCCATCTTCTATCTCGTGCTGCCCCTGTATGCGCTTGCACCTTCGCCCGTGACCCTGGCTGTGGCGCAGACGGTGGCGCTCGCACTGGGGGCGGTTCCCGTCTATCTCCTGGCGCGCGATCTCATCGGGCCGCGCGCGGGGGTTGCGTTCTCGGCGCTCTACCTGCTGTACTTTCCGCTCCACGGCATCGACTATCACGATGTGCACGAGACCGGGTTCTGCGTGGCGCCGCTCATGCTTGCGCTGTGGGGCTTGCGCACGGCGCGTCGGGGCGCGCTCTGGACAGGGGCTGTCCTGGCCCTCGGCTGCCGCGAGGACATGGGCCTGCTGCTGGTCGGCATGGGGCTGCTGGGACTGTGGTGGCGGCGGGAGGCGACGCGCGCTGATGCGGAGAGCGGGCGTCCCAAATTCGAGCGGGTCGCTCCGGCGATGGGCGATTGCATGGCCTTGATGGGGGTGGGCCTGATCTCGGCGGTGATCGCCTTCGCGGTGCTGATCCCATGGTTCGGTGCGGGGCGTCGCATGGGGGCCGTGACCGATGGCCGGTTTTCGCATCTCGGTGAAGGACCGCTGGGCTGGGCGCTGTCTCCGCTGCTGCGGCCAGGCGCGTTCTGGGGATCGATGATGCGCGACACGAGCGTGTCATACGTGCTTGGACTTCTCGCGCCGCTGGCCTTTCTGCCGTTGCGCGCCTGGCCGGCGCTGCTGGTGATGCTGCCCGTGCTGCTCATGAACCTGACCTCGTCGTTCGGGGGCATGCACCTCTTCACGAGCCACTATGCCGGCCCACTGATTGCCTTCGTGTTCGCCGCGGGCATCGAGGGGACGGCACGGGTTCTCTGGCGGCGAGGCGAGGGAGACGAGCAGTCTGCGCGCGTGCTGCGCCCCGCGTGGGTGCTCACGGTTGCGACCATGCTGGCGTTCGATCCGTCTCCCCTGCACGCCGGATGGAAGGTGAAGCCCGTAGACGATCATGCCCGTGCCCTCGACGCGATGGTGACGTCGATCGCTCCCGACGCGTCGGTGTCGACCACGCCCAACGTCTGGCCTCACCTGACCCGGCGTCTTCACGTCTGGCCGCGTTACGAGGCGGGTGTGGAGTACGTGCTCGTCGATACCTCGCCCGCATCTGCGCAGTTCGTGCGCGAGAGCGGGTTCGACAGAATGCTGCCCCCCCTTCTGCGTGAGGGGCGCTACACGGTGTGCCGCGAGGCCGACGGGGTCGTTCTGTATCGACGCGCCGAGGGCGTGCCCGCGCTCAGTCGGCCGTGATTGCTGTGGCCTGGCGCGCGGCGTCGTCGATGAACTGCTTCCAGAGCTTCGGGTGCTCGCTGAAGCGGCGCGCGTCGTCGGCGGCCCAGGCGAAGTCGTTCCAGTCGTCGCCCACCTCGGGCACGTCTCCGTTGAGGTCGCAGGGCAGGTTCTCGCCCTTGTCGCCGTACTTCGATTTGTGAAAGGCCATGGCTGAGCTCTCCGCGTGCGTCTGTTTTCGCTTTCCCCGGCCCATGATGGCTGGGAAGCGCCCCGGGCGTTTGGCCCCCTTGAAGGCAGATCCCTTCCGGGAAAGAGGGCTTGAAAAATTTTTCAAGTTCTTGCAGGAGTTCTCGCGAGACGTGCGAATTGAATAAATATCAACAACGGCCATCCGACCCCGTCTCCATTCACCTGGAAGAATCAACCCTGGGAGCAATCCCAGGGCCTTTTTTTTTGCCTGTGGCGCGTCGAGGTCGGTGCCGATCACGCAGGCGATAGGTCGAACGGCGTATCGCCGGTGCGACGCTCGTCGATGCTCTTTCAAAATGTGGTGCAGATCACAGAACGGGGTCTTGGGGCAGGCGTACAGTGGGCCTGAAGAACCCCAGCAGAAAGGGCAAACCCAATGATTCCCACCGCCTCCGGTCTTCCCCAGCGCGCATCCACCCCACAGGCCACGGCCATCGAAGTGCCACATGAGCACAGGCCCTCTGCCCAGACAGAGACACCAGCGAGCGCGGGTGATGCGTATGAGGGGTCGGCTCCCTCCACCTCCGAAACCTGGGACATGCGTGGCTCCAAAGCGGCGTTCAGCCCGGTGAGCGTGGCGTTCCGAGGGGCGTCAGACGTTCAGACGGAGAACGGTCGGCGCTCCAGCCGCTTCCAGGGGAGCGACGACTCGAGCCTGCACGAGCGCATGGCGCCGGGACGTAAGGGCCAGCTCGACGAGCCGGCCGAGGAGACGTGCAAGGCCGGCTGGTCGCTGGGAGTCACGGCAGTGGGAACGGCTGTGGGCGCAGCCACGGCGGGACCTGGGGGAGGTGAGGCTGGGGCCGTTGTAGGCGGGTTTCTCGGGAACGCTTCCGCGGAGACCGTGTGTCGCTGGCTTGACGGCAAAGCGGGAAACCTGGCTGACGTGGCCGCAGACGAGATGGAGGGCGGGGCGCCGACGAACGCGCCGGAGAACGGTCCAACCGATCCCGCGGAGGCGTCGGGAACCGTATCGGGCGCCCCGGAGAACGGGCCAGGCTCTCTCGCCGAGGCGTCGGGAACGGGCTCGCGCGCACCGGAGAACGGGAGTGCCTCTCTTGCTGAGCCGTCGAGGGAGGCGGAGAGCA
>RGZZ01000157.1 GCA_010028905.1 Pseudomonadota bacterium
TCGCCCCCGTATTCGAACGTGGCGCCGTCGAGCGGAAGCTCGTTCACCCTCGCGCCTGGGGCATATGGCGACCTCAGCTTGACGGGCGGCACGGTGCTGCTGAAGACCGGAACCTACGTGTTCGCTGCCGGCGCGAAGTCGAGCGGCAGCGTGAAGCTCACGGGAAACGCGACGCTGGGCCTTGCGCCGGGCGAGGGTCCCGTACGCATCTTCTTTGCGGGAAGCTGGGATAGCACCGGCGGGGTCGTGGTGAACAACACCAGTTCGGCGTCCAATCTGTTGATTGCGGGGCTGCCTTCCAGCACGTCGGTGAGCCTCACGGGAAGTGCAAGCGCTCGATACGCGCTCTACGCGCCCACCGCCGACATCACCCTCACGGGAGCGACGTCGCTCGAGGGTGCGCTGATCGGTGCGTCTGTGAGGATGACGGGGGCCACGACCCTGCACTATGATCGCTCGCTGACACGCGCATCTGATTTCTCAAGCCAGACCGGCTGGGCGCTCACCGCCCTGCATCGGCAGTAGGGAGGACCCGTGTTCGGAAAGCGTATCACGGCGGCCATCGATATCGGCGCGCACACCTTCAAATATGTAGAGGTCGAGAGCGACGATGCTCGGGTGCGAAAGGCCTGGAGCGCGCCGCTGTGGCCGGAGCGTGAGGGGGCCACGCTCGATCTGCACGGCGACGACCTTCGCGCGCGCCTGCGTGACATCGTTCATCGCTTGCAGCGAGAAGTGACCCTGCCTCCCCGTGTCGTGACGGCGCTGCAAGGCACGGGCACCTGGCTGCAGTACCTCGACCTGCCGCTGCTTTCGGCTGCCGAGCGTGAACAGGCCGCGCGGGCTGCGGCCTGCAAAGCGCTGCCGTTCGCGCTGTCGCAGATGGTGATGTCGACGGTGAGCGTGCCGCCGCTGCGCGAAAATCGTGCCGGTGTGCTCGTCGTCGCCGCCCTGCGTGACCCCGCGCTCGCGCTCTCGACGGTGTTCGAGGCCTGTGGCATGAGCGTGCACCGTATGGAGGTGACGCCCCTGGCTCTGGCGCGAGAGTTCGGACGCAACCATCCGGAACGGACGCATGCATTCACCGCGCTGGTGAGTGTGGGCTTCAGCACCACCCATTTCGTGATTGTGCGTGAAGGGCTGCCGTACTTTGCCCGCGAGCTGGCCGTGGGGGGGCGCCATCTGATGCATGCCCTGCAGAAGGCCCATCGCTTCACCTGGGAGGAGACCGATCGCTGCTTCTGGGAGGGGGATCTCGGCACTGTGGGCCCGCCGTGCGAGCCGCCGCTGCGAGCGCTGCTGCACGAGGTGAAACGCAGCCTGACCCATTTCGAGGAGCGCTTCGCGCTGATCTCAGGAGTTGGGGAGCTTTGGCTGAGCGGCGGCTTCGGGCTCTGGCTTCCCCTTCGCGAGCGACTGGCAAAGGCGCTCGATGTAGCCGTGGAGGTCGACCGATGGGGCAGCGTGACGTGGAAGACCCGGATGCCGAACGAAGGGGGCGGTCTCTGGAAGGCCGCCGTGGGCATGGCCCTGGAGACCTGATGGAGATGGTTGTCGAACGTCGGTCTGACAAGGGGCAGGCGAACGATGTTGATCATCAGCCGCTGGCGTCCTGCGCGCGTCTCGATGATCGCGTCTGGGCGCGTCTCTTGCGCGGCGTCGTCACGGAGAGCGCCCTTCAGCTGGCCATCGATACGAGTTGGGGGGGACACGGCCCCATCGAGTACCTGCTGCGACAGCGCCTGGTTTCGTCTGATGCGTTGCTGGCTCTGCTGGGACGTCATTTCGGCTGCGCATTCGTCAATCTGCGCCGGTATGAGGCGGAGGCCGATGCGGTGGCTCTGGTGGGGGCGCCGGTTGCACGGCGGCTGCGCGTGCTTCCCCTGTTTCGGCACGATCGTCGGCTGCACGTGGCCATGGCAGATCCCATGGATCTCGCCGCCCTCGATTTCTTACGGTCAGCCACCCGCTGCGTTGTCGAACCGGTGGTTGCGCTCGCGTCGGACATCGACGACGCATTGAAGCGGCACTACCTCGATCGGGGAACAGCCGAGCAGGCCATGGTGGCCATCGCGGGATCTCGCGCGGAGGTCACCGAGGGCGCGACGGCGTCGGTGCTGCCCACCGAAGACGAAGACGCACCCACCATCCGCCTCATCAACTACGTGCTGACCCACGCCATCGAGATCAACGCCAGCGACATCCACTTCGAGCCGTACCCGAGCGAGTGCATCTTACGCTTCAGGGTCGATGGCATCTTGCACGACTTCCCACCACCGCCCCTCGACATGTATCCAGCGCTGGTGTCACGCATCAAGGTCATGGCGTCGCTCGATATCGCTGAGCGACGTCTTCCGCAAGACGGGCGTCTTACATTTGACGCGGGGGAGCAGCGCTACGATCTGCGGGTCTCCATCATTCCTGGGGTGAACGGCGAGAACGTGGTCATTCGCGTTCTCGATGCCGGAGCGGCGCGTGGGAACGTGGGTGATCTCGGCTTCGATGCCTCGCTTCAGGCCCGCTGGGAGCGTCTCATCACGCTGCCCTACGGCATGATACTGGTGACCGGTCCCACCGGCTCGGGCAAGTCGACCACCCTCTACACCACGCTGCGCAGCATCTACTCGCCGAGCACGAAGATCATCACGCTTGAAGACCCGGTCGAGTGCAAGCTTCACGGCGTGACCCAGCTGCAGATGAACCCGTCGGTGGGGTTCACCTTCGCGCAGGGGCTGCGCGCCATTCTGCGCCACGACCCGGACGTGATCATGCTGGGCGAGATCCGAGACCAGGAATCGGCAGAGATCGCCTTGCGGTCGTCGCTCACCGGGCACCTGCTGTTCTCCACATTGCACACCAATGACGCGCTTCAGGCCGTGACCCGTCTCGTCGACATGGGGATACCGCCGTTTCTCGTGCAGTCGTCGCTGAGCGGCGTGCTGGCCCAGCGCCTGGTGCGTCGCCTCTGTCCGGACTGTCGTGTTCCGCACGCACCGGAGCCTGCGGCGCTGCGCGCTGCTGGGGTTGACGAGGTGCCGACCGAGACGCGCATCTTTCGCGCGGTGGGATGTCAGGGATGTGGTGGCCTGGGGTATAAGGGGAGGGTTGGCATCTACCAGCTGTTCGAGATGTCGGCTGCGGTGCGCCGTCTATCGCCCGCCCATCTCACGGCTTCGCGCCTGCTCGAGGCCGCGCGGCTCCAGACGACCTTTCGCACCTTGCGAGAGAGCGCGTGCGACAAGCTCTTCGCGGGGGTCACGAGTCTCGAGGAGGTGGCGCGCCTGACGGTCGACGACCCGACGGTGGACGAGTGCTGATGCTGCGTGGGTCAGGGTGCAACGCGATGAAGAAACTGTGGGGAGCGTGTGGCGCATGGGCCAGTTCGAGTATGTGGTGACGAACACCGAGGGACGCCGATATATCGGCACACTCGTAGCCGTCGACATGGAGGCCGCGATGCGCAGCCTTGTCGACAAGAACCTCGTGGTGGCGAGAATCCAGCCTGTAGCGACGGGCTCGACATGGCAGCGTGTGCGCGATGCGCTCGGGCTGCCCGCGCGGTCGCCCTGGTCGTCGGAGGAGATCATCGCATTCACCCAGCAGCTCTGCGCCATGATCGAGTCAGGTGTGACTGTCAAGCAGGCACTCGACGTGATGACGGAGGATGCCGAAGATGGCGCTGGACGTCAGCTTCTGGTTGATCTGGCCACGCGGGTGAGCGCAGGAGAGTCGGTGACCGAGGCGCTCTCGGCCCATCCAGAGGTGTTCTCGCGTCAGTTTCTCGCCACGGTGAGCGCAGGGGAGACCGGCGGCAATCTCGCCGGCGCCCTCACCGAGCTTGCCGGGCTTCTTGAGAAGGCCGAGGCCCTTCGCCGCAAGGTCGCGGGGGCGCTGTACTATCCTGCGTTCATCACCATTGTGTCGGTCGCCTTTCTCACGCTCATGCTCGTGGTGGTGGTTCCGCGATATGCGGCGTTCTACGACACCCTCGGCGGAGACCTTCCTGCCTTCACGCAAGCGTTGCTTGGCTTCGGGCGCCTCGCTTCGAACGAGCTTCCGCTGCTTGTCTTCGGTGGGCTCGTGCTTCTGGTGCTCTGGGGCAAGGTGTCAAGCACCGAGCGCGGGCGTCTGGCCATCGACGGCCTGAAACTGCGCCTGCCCGGCGTGGGGACGCTCTTTCGACTGCTGGCCATCGCGCGTTTCTGTCGTACCTTGTCGAGTCTTCTCGGCTGCGGCGTTCCGCTCATGCAGGCATCCGCGCTGGTGGCCGATACCATGGGCAACGCGGCGCTCGAGAAGGCGGTGGAGCGTGTCCCGGTGCATCTGACGGAGGGGCGCGGCATCGTCGAGACGCTGCGTGCCACGGGAATCTTCACGCGCATGGCCCTGAGCATGATCGGCGTGGGCGAGCAGAGCGGTCGTCTCGATCACATGCTCGAGCGCATCGCGACCTATTATGAGGAGCGGGTCGATCACGCCGTGAAGGCCCTCACATCGCTGGTCGAGCCGCTGGTGATCATTGTGGTGGGCGCAGTGGTCGCGGTGATGGTGGTGGCACTGGTGATGCCGGTGTTCAATCTGGTGAACCTGTTCATGAAGTGAGACGGCGCGTGTGCGCCGATCTCGATCGCGCAGAGGTCTCGGGCGTGCTGCGCTTGTGTCAGGAGGAGAGATGCGTGTCGTCTACATCGTTGAAGATCTGTCGTCCATCGCATTGCGCATGGCCGACGTCGTTCGTGGGTTGGGGTGCGCCGTCGAGGTGTTTGCCGATGGCCTCGAGGCCTATGCTCGTATTCTCGAGCAGCCCCCCGCTCTGCTGCTGCTCGATGTCATGCTGCCATCGCTCGATGGTCTCGCGCTGGCACGACTGGTGAAGTTCAACGAGACCACGTCGCACGTTCCTGTGCTCATGATCTCATCGGTGAGCGACGACGTGGCTGAGATGGCCCGCGCATCGCGGGTCGAAGCGATACTGGCCAAGCCGTTCGATGTCGATGATATGACGGCTGAGGTCGCTCGCATGCTCGCTCTCGAGGTGGCCTGAGATCGCACAGGCCCGTCATGCAATCGTCAAAGCGTAACAAAATAGCAATCTTTGCTGCTGGATTGTCAACCGTGACGAGGTGTAGGCTCTGGGTCGATTACGACTTGGAGGCAGGTGCAGCGATGGCAGGCCAGGTTTCGATGAGGCCACTGGCCTCCGGAATGGGTGCGGCCCGCGTGAGCCGAGGGGGGGCGGCGGGTGCTGTGCTGGGCCGTGTCTCCGATGCGTTCGTGAAGATGCTCGACGTGCGTGTGCCTACGACCACGCCTGAGATCTCGGAGGCGTGCCGCCAGCAGATCATGGCCTCGATACGTCCCGGAGATGTCATTCTCGAGACCGACGACGCCTATCCCGGGTGGCAGCTCATGGAGTTCTTCACGATGCGCTCGAGCTTCACCCACGCGGCCATTTACGAGGGCGACGGCAAGTTCCTCGAAGCGACCACGCCTGGAGGGGTGCAGCGCACCGACCTTGACGGCTACCTGCACGGGCGCATGCACGTGGCGGTCATCCGCCCCCCGTACCGCGCACCCGGCGATGTCGACGCGACGCTCGAGTACGCGCGCGCGCAGCTTGGCAAGCCCTATGACAACGACTTCAACACGGCTGACGACCGCGAGATGTACTGCGCGGAGTACGTCTACAAAGCACTGAAGGCGTCACCGAACCCCATCGAGGCCCCGGTTCGTCACGTGATGGCCAAGACCGTGGTCTCGCCCGACGCGTTTCGCAAGATTCCAGGGAGCACGGTGGTCTATGCCGACCACTGTTCCTTCCTGTTGAACCGGCTTTCGCACTGGCCCGTCTACTCCATGAGCCTCGCCGCGGCGGCCACGGGGGCGAGCATGGCCGGTCCCGTTGGGGGAGCGGTCGGGTTTGTGGCGGGGAGCCTGGCTTCGATTCTCGTGGGCAATCGCATCCAGACGGGGCACCTCAACCTTGTGGGAGACGCGAAGGGGAAGCATCCTCGCTGACCGCGTCCTTTGCATCGGGCCTGCGAAAGCGCGGCAGGGAGAGCATGGCCGGCAGCATCACCAGAGACGCCACCATGCAGGTGATCACGCCAATCGACATGAGCAGCCCGAACGTGAACATGCCGCGGTAGGCCGAGACGAGCAGGCTTCCGAAGCCCACCAGGGCGGCCAGGTTCGAGAGCAGAATGGCGCGGCCGGTCGACTGGGTGAAGATGGTGGCGCGCCCTTCCTCGTGATAGCGGCGCACGATGTAGATGCCGTTGGCCACGCCGATGCCCAGGATGAGCGAGAGGGCCAGCTCGTTGGCGCCGTTGAACGGCAGCCCGATGATTCCCTGGATGCCCGTCATCCACAGCACGCCGAGCCCGAGGGGCGTGAGTGCGAGAATCGTGGCGCCGATCGACTGGAAGTGGAGCAGGGTCAGTATCACGATGGCGATGAGGGCGTAGACGGTCACGCGTTCGTAGCCCGTCTTCACGCGAACCGTCGATTCGTACATCTCCACCGCGGGGCCGGTGATCGACGGCGATACCCCGCGCACCTGTTCGATGAATGCCGCCAGGGCCGGGCGCTCCCAGACGTTCCCGGACGGGAACACCTGCACCATGAACTGCCCGTTCCTTCCCACGAACTGCCTGCGCAGCGCCTCGGGGAGGGTCTCGACGGTGACGGGCGTGGCCGCGAGCGGGTTGAGCATCATCGTGAGCCGCTCTCCCAGCTCACTGAAGAGCTTCTGCTGATAGGCATTCAGGCGTGCGGTCACCGCGGCCTTCGGAGCGCTCTCAATGCTCTCGAGCAGCTGATCACCGGCCGTGACGAACGCCTGAACCGCCTCACCCGCCGCGGGCCCGCCCATGCGTGCCGCCTCCGGATACACCACGAGCGCCACCCGTCGCAGGTCGCGGATGGCGCCGCACAGTGCCTTCACATCCATGGCGGGCGGTGGGGACATGGGCAGCCGCGGCGCCAGCCCGGCCAGGTCGCGCTGAATGCGGCCAACGACCTCGATGCGGGCGGGCTGGTTCGGGGGGATGAGGGGCGCAATGCTCAGCACGTCTCCCACCGATTCCAGGCTGCGGAAGCGATCGGTGAGCGCGCGCGCCTGGGTCGGCGTGTCAGTGGTCACCGCTGCCCACAAGATCGAGCGATCACACGCGGCCATCAGCTGCATGGCCTGTGACACCGAGGGAGACGATGGGTCTTGCAGATGCAGCGGGTTCCAGTCATAGCGGACCTGGCTGAGATTCGAGGTGCACAGGCCGGTGAATGCGAGCCCGACCATGAGGGTGACGCCGGGACGGCGCAGAACGCGCTTCTCGAGCGCCTCGAGCGCCTGCCACGAAGAGGCGCGCATGGCGCGCGCGGAAGCCTTTCGGAAGCGGCTGCGCTCACCTGCGAGAATGAACGACGGCAGCACCACGGTCATGCAGAACACGCCGATGATGATGCCGGCTCCCGCGACGATGGCCATCTCCTGCACGCCGACGAAGCCGGAGAAGTACACCACACCGAACGAGACGGCGGTGGTGAGGCCCGCCGTTATGATGCTGGCGCCGGTGAACTGCAGCGTGTCGGACATGGCCGAGGTGGGCTCGAGGCCGGCGTTGCGCTCTTCCTCGTAGCGACTGATGACCTGGATGCCGAAGTCGATGCCCAGCCCGACCAGCATGGGCAGCGCGGTGACGGTGAGCAGGTTGAGATGGCCCAGGGTCAGGGTGACGAAGGCCAGCGTGTAGACCAGCGAGACGATGAGGGCCACGAGCGCCAGCAGCGGGCGGGTGAGGTTGTGGAAGGCGCCCCAGAAGAGCAGCACCACGCCCAGCAGAGACAGCAGGGTGGCGCGGAACGAGTCGATCTTCGACTGGCGCATCTCGTCGCTGTCGATGGCGGGGGTTCCCGTCACGCCGAGCTCGACCTCGGGATGTCGGGCTCGGGTCTCCTCGATGATCTGGCGGGCGGCCTCCACTGCCGCGTCGACAGCGTCCGCGCGATCGCCCGCGATGCGCGCCTCGGCCGACACGAGCACAGTCTCACCGTGCTTGAACTCGAGCCACAGATCCCGACCCGCGTCCGCGGGCTGGGCGCTTCCCCCTTTGGCCAGGACAGCCTGGAGCGGTGAGGCGACGGGGGTACCGTCGATGGCGGCGCGCATGCCGTCGAGCACGTTGGTGAAGACCGGCAGGGCCTGCATGAATGCAGTCACCTGCGCCGACTGGGGAGAGCCGGGTCCGGGCTGGGCATCGTCTCGAGGACGCTCAGTGAGGCGCACCGCGCGCATCATGGCGCCCATCCAGGCCTGCACCTCGTTGTTCACCCGCACGAAGAGCGGCGTCAGACCCGGGTGGTCGACGAGGTGCTCGAGCAGGGGACGGGCCTCGCGCAGGGTCACCGCGAGCTGCTCGAGCTCCTTCGACGACACGAAGAGCAGGGCGCGCTTGCGAGCGAAGCTGAGATCGATGAGGTCGACCACGTTCGAGAAGCACTTCGTGTTTGCGCGGGCGGCTCTGCCGATCTCGAGCGCCACTGCGTGGTTCTTCGCCGGGTCGGGGCTGCGGACCACGAAGAAGAGGGCGTCGCTCGCCCCGAACTCGCGCTTGAAGGCCTGGTACTCGTGGTAGTAGGGGGCTGATGTCGCCAGCACGATGCTGCGATCGCTGGCATACCCGAGGAATCGCTGCGTGTAGACGCCGGTGAAGGCGAAGACGATGAAGGTGAGCCAGATGACCAGCCCGGCGCGGCGATCGCAGAAATCAGCCAGCCACGCCATGGCGCGCGTGACGAGCCGGCTCACGCGCTCCTCGCTGGATGTCATCGACCTCTGGGCTCGCGTTGCGCTACTTCGCGGTCACGAGGGCGGCGACGGCTTCGAGATGGGCCGCGTGCACACGCGAGACGAGCATGAGGGCCTCGCGCAGGTACTCCGCGCTGACCGCTTCGTTGCCGTGGGCCAGCAGGTCTGCGAACATGGCTTCCATGTTCGACTTCTCCTGCTGATACGAGCGATAGGCCACCTTTGCGTCGGCCGAGGTCACGTGGAGGGCGAAGTACTGATCGAGGTTCAAGTCAGGCCTCCTGCATGGAGTTGTGAAGGGCGTGGGGATTCGTGGCTCGAGGCGCGTTCCCTCTTTCACGCAGGGGCCGCGGTGCGACGCCGCGGTTCAGAAGCGATTGCCCTCGACCAGCTTCACTTCGGTGATCTTGGTCGGCTCCACGCGAAGCGGTATCATCCAGGCGCCGGCCTCGTCCTCGTTCTTCGACGTGATGACGATGACGTAGTAGCGGCCGGGGGGAACGTTCTCGAGGGCGAACTCTCCAACGGGGCTGAGCGTGCCCTCGCCGATGGCGGGCAGGCTGCCTCGCTTGGTGCGCAGGTCGTGGAAGGCTCGTGTGCGATCGTGCAGGCCGCCCAGCTTGTTGGCAAGGGCGTCAGAAGCCTCGTTCTGGGCCACCAGCCGAACGTTTTCGAAGGGCACGCGCACGGTGCCCTGGGGCGTGTCGTACCCGACGACTCCCACGATGCGTCCCGGGATGCGGGCGTTCTCCTCGTCGTTGGCTTTCAGCAGCGCGCGAACGCCAAGACCTGCCAGGATCAGGAGAGCAATCAGTCCGATGATGAGGTTTCGCGTGGCGCGCGACAGGGCGCGTGAGGCCTGCCGTATGCCCTCGTTGCCCGTGCTCAGCTTGTAGCCCGCGCTCTCGAGCTTGTCGATGATGCGCTCGACCTTGCGCTGCTCGGCGGTCAGGGCTTCGTCGTTGTCGCTGTTGATCGACGCGATGTAGTCGCGCAGCTCGTGCGCCATCGCCAGGGTGTTCTCTGGCAGCTCGTGCTCGAAGGCGCGGTTCACACCCTCGAGGCGGGCCTGCACATCGTGGAGGAACGACTCCCGTCGTGCCTGCCGCTGCATCTCGGTGGTCTGGCCGATGCGCTCGTCGCGGGCTGTCGGCATGTGCCTGGTGAACGCCCAGAGGGTGTTGTCGCCGCCTTCGCCCGCGGGTTCTTCCTCTGGTTCTGCTTTCCAGTCCTTGGGCGGGCCGCCGGCAAATCCGCCGCGCGGTGGTGCGGCGGGGGCAGGGGGCGTTGCTGCGGGTGC
>RGZZ01000158.1 GCA_010028905.1 Pseudomonadota bacterium
CGTGCCGCCTTGTCGTTGGGATCGAGGCACGAGAGCGCCTGGAACATGCTGTCGGCCTCGTCATACAGACCCAGCTCGAGAGCGCTCTCGGCCACGATGTGGCGCGCCACGTTCATCGTCTCGGTCGAGACCTTCGCGTTGCGATAGATGTCGAGCGCCTGCTTCGCCTGAGTCCTGGCCTCGCTGTAGCGATGCGCGTGGAACAACCGTTTCGCCGATTCGAGCAGCCTGTCTCCTGGGCTGGACCCGGCCTGGGCGACTGACCCGCCTGGCGCGACGGGCGCGGCTGTCGCACTCCTCTCATCGAGACGATCATCAGTCGCCTCTCGATTTAATGCAGACACCCCCGCGGCGATCGCGACCCCGACCATGAGAACGAGAAGACCGACCCCTCCCCTCGTGGCGAGCGGTTGAAGGGAGCCCGCCACCCAACCGCTCCCCGCGACAAGCATGGTGCTGTCGGGCCTGAGGGCAGCCTTGCGATGCGAAACCCGCGAGCCCTGCGAGACGCAGCGCACCACCCGTATGCACCCACCACCGTCGACCCTGCCGTCTGGCGCTACCTGGTGACCACCGCGGGAGGTGAGAACCTGGCTGTAGAACCGCGCGGCCCGGCTCTCGGCCTCGCTTCTCGACGGCGCCGCGAGGGGCCCCGCCTGGAACTGCCCGAGACCGCTGGCGAGGGTCATGGCGCAACCTCGATCATCGACGACCGCAAGGTCGATCACCCACTGCGGGTCTGATGACGACGACGGCACATGCAAAGGCTGCGTCTGCGGCGACCGCGCGCCTCCCCACGAGCCCACCAGGTTCCTGAGAGAATCGAGCATCGTCACCCTCACAGCATCTCGAGGATCGACCTCATGTTCTGCTCTCCCGGATCGGGCTTCCCATACGGCTGGGAATTCACCCGATCGAACACCTCTGGTATCTCCCTCGGGTTCATGCGCGACACCGCGGCGTGGGCATAGATCTTCGTCTTCGGAATGCCAAAGCGGGCCGTGAGCCAGCGCACCAGATCGGCACAGGCGCGCAGGGTCTGGGGGCGCTGCGCCAGGTCGGCGGCGTCGGCCGCCACCATCTCGATGTTGATGGCGCGGTGGTTGATGCCATAGGCTCCGCGCGAGCGCACGTCGAGCGGCAGCAGCTGCCAGATGCTCGCGCCATCGATGACGTAGTGCGACGCAAGTCCCGGAGCCTCATCGGCAAAAGAATCGCTCTTCACCAGATTCCACGGCCACTCGCGCCCCGCCGTGAAGTGCAGCACGATGCATGTGGGCCGCAGAACCCATGTCTCCTCGCCGTAGTGGCGCTTCGAGTAGGCCGTGATGGCCGGCTTCCAGGTCACGAGATCTCGAGCACGCGTGAGATCGACCACGGGGCCTTCTTCCGGCGTAGGGTTGCGGGGCGTGGGCGACGGCGAGCTCGGCACGTTCTCGAACTCGACGTCGGTATCAGACGGTGCCTGCGCGACGATCGCGCGTTCGGGCCGCGACGGCGCGGCGCATGCCGAGGTCACGCCACGCGCGTCAAGAAGGGGAGCCGCGCTCAGCGTCAGCGCGGCCAGCACTGCGGTCTGCACGAGTCGTCGATTGCAGCGGCCCACGTGTCAGCCTTCCTCGCCGTCCCTGGAGTTCCTTCTGTGAAACGTCGCACAGCGCTCATCACCGCGCTCCCGTCAGGGAAAGAGCTGCACGCTGAGAAGCAGCGCCATCCACAGGGCGCAGGCCACCACGGTCACGCGCTGCGCCTGGGTGTAGCAGGCATACTTGCGTGAGGCGATCTCGGAGACCCGCCAGGCGCGGTCGAGCAGGTCGTCTCGCATCTGCGATGCGGGCAGGCAGACGAACTCGCTGCGAAAGGCGCTCGCCGACCTCCTCGACACGATATCGGCAAAGAAGACCAGGTCGCGCCGCCGTGGCGCACCGCTGTCTTCGAGGCGCGAGAGCACCACCGCGAGGCTCAAAGCCACCGACGCGACCGAGAACAGCAGGAAGGCGCAGCGCAGCGTCACGGCCAGATCGTGGAGGGAGCCCTGGGGGCTGAGGCTGAGGGCGCAGGCCGATGCAAGGGCGATGCTGTTGATGAGGATGAGCGTGTTCGCCTTTCCATCAGCGAACTGCACCAGCTCCTGGTTGTACTGAAGAACGGCGAAGGCGCTTGCGAGCTGGCCCTCGAGGTCACGCCCGTGAACCGCATCGCTGCCCGTGACGGGGGCCGATGCAGGGAGAGCCATTGCATGGGAAGCCCTCTCGGTCGACGTCGGCGAGAGTCGGAGCGTTGCGATCTGGTGGGGAGAGGTGATGCGACCCATGGGCTGATGCTATCACACGTCAGGGTCCGGTGCTGTGATGCAGGTTACAGAAGAACCAGGATCCGGAAACGCCGGCGCGAAGCCTCGACGGCCATGATCGACCTTCGCAGCGACACCGTGACGAAACCGACCGACGCCATGCGCGACGCCATGGCCCGCGCCGACGTGGGCGATGACGTCTACGGTGAAGACCCCACAATCAACGCCCTCCAGCAACGCGTTGCCGACATGCTCGGCCACGAGGCCGGCCTGTGGGTTCCGAGCGGAACCATGGGCAACGCGGTCTGTCTGGCAACCTGGTTGCAGCGGGGCGACGAGGTCATCGCCGAGGCCCAGAGCCACATCTTCGAGCACGAGGTGGGAGGCGTCGGGGCCCTGTGCGGCTCGCTCGTGCGCCCCATCGCTACCCCGGATGGCATCATGCAGCTCGATCAGGTGCGCGACGCGGTTCGGCTTCCCGACGACCACCACACCATCACGCGGGTCATCACCCTCGAGAACACTCACAACTTCAGTGGCGGCACCGTGCTGCCCCTCGACGTGATGCACGATATCTCGGCCTTCGGCCGCGATGCGGGCATCGCGATGCACCTCGATGGCGCGCGCCTCTGGAACGCGCATGCCGAGACCGGCATCGCCCTCGACGCCTACGGTCGGCTCTTCGACTCAGCCTACGTGTGCCTGTCGAAAGGTCTTGGCGCACCGGGAGGCTCGGTCGTGGTGGGCACCCGCGCGTTCATCGCTCGGGCCCGCCGAACGCGCAAGATGCTGGGCGGCGGCATGCGGCAGGTAGGTGTTCTCGCCGCGGCCGGCCTGCACGCCCTCGAACACCATCTGCCTCGCCTGCGCGAAGACCACGAGAACGCTCGCGCGCTGGCACGCCAGTGCTGTGAGATTCCCGGCGTCAGACTGGCGCAGCGCGCGGTGGAGACGAACATCGTCTTCTTCGACGTCTCCGGAACAGGGCGCGCGGCCATCGACATCGAGCGCGCCCTTCAAACGCTGGGCGTGGGCGTCTTTGCCACCGCGGCGACGAAGATCCGCGCCGTCACGCATCTGCAGATCTCTCGTGACGATGTGGCACGAGCCGCAGCGGCCTTCGCGGCGGCCTGCGCGGGCGACCCTGCGCTGCCCACGCGATGATCTGGCGCAAGAGGCCGTGACACACGCTGGGGCCACATGCCCATCACCCAACACCGAGGCATTTCGCGCCCTGTTCCTCTTGCGCGGCGACATCGCGTTCTTGAACCACGGCTCTTTCGGCGCCTGCCCGAAAGCCGTGTTCGACCGATATCAGCGCTGGCAGCGCGAGCTCGAACATCAGCCGGTGGAGATGCTCGCCCAGAGCCGATCGTTCGACACACGCATGCGCGAAGCGCGCGAGGCCCTTGCCGGATACCTCGGCGTGCATCGAGACAGCATTGTGTACCACGACAACAGCACCACCGCGCTCAACCAGGTGGCACGCAGCCTTCCTCTTCAGCCGGGCGACGAGATCGTGGGCACCGACCACGAGTACGGAGCCGTCGAGAAGACCTGGAACTTTGTGGCCGAGCGGCGCGGCGCCACCTACGTGCGCACCCCCATCGAAGTGCCCCTGACCACGCCCGAGCGGATCGTCGAGCAGCTGTGGTCGCGCGTCACGTCGCGTACACGCGTGATCTCCGTGTGCCACGTGACATCGGCCACCGCCCTCACCTTTCCGGTGAAGGCCATCTGCGCGCGCGCCCGCGCCGAGCAGATCATCTCCGTCATCGACGGCGCCCACGCACCCGCCTACCTCGACCTCGACCTCGCCGACATCGACCCCGACTTCTACGCGGGAAACTGCCACAAATGGCTCTGCGCGCCCAAGGGAACCGCCTTCCTGTACGCGCGGCCCGATCGCCAGGCGCTGCTCGAGCCCCTCATCGTGAGCTGGGGATGGCGCAGCGAGCGAGCGTCTGACTCGCGCTTCATCGAAGAGAGCGAGTATCGCGGCACCCGCGACATCTCGGCCTCGCTCACCGTTCCCGCGGCCATCGCCTTCCAGCGCGCGCACGCTTGGGATCGCGTGCGCGCCTCGTGCCAGGCCCTGGCCGATGAGACCGCGACACGAATCACCACGCTCACGGGGCTCGCCCCCCTGGCTCCGCCGACGCGCGACTGGACCGGACAGATGCGCGGGCTCCCCCTTCCCGCCTGCGATGTCGAGCGCGTGAAGCGCCGCCTGTACGATGACCACGGCGTAGAGCTGCCCGTCTACCGGTGGAACGATCAACCGTTGCTTCGCATCTCGGTGCAAGGCTACAACACCCCGAACGACCTCGATCGCCTGCTCGACGCCCTTCCTCGCGTGCTCGGCTGAGCCGGGAAGGCCCTGCCCTACAGGTCTAGAATAGATCCAGGGTGCGGTTGATGACGCACCATGAGGAGGATCGGCGATGACTGTGTCAGAGGGCGTGGAACAGACCGGCGAGATCGTGGTGGGACGTGACCCGCGCCTGTGGAACGAAGACCTCGCGCCCACGCCGGTCTCTGCCCGCACCTGGGGAACCTACGCCTTTGCCGCACTCTGGATCGGCATGGCGCACTGCATCCCCACCTACCAGATGGCGTCCGGCCTCGTGGTGCAGGGCATGGACTGGAAGCAGGCCCTCTTCACCATCGCCCTGGGCAACCTCATCGTGCTGATTCCCATGCTCCTCAACTCACACGGTGGAACGCGGTACGGCCTGCCCTTCCCCGTGCTGTGCCGCGCCTCGTTCGGCGTCCGCGGCGCCAACCTGCCGGCGCTGCTGCGCGCCATCGTGGCGTGCGGCTGGTTCGGCATCCAGACGTGGATCGGCGGTGAGGCGCTCAACGGCCTGCTGTCATCGACGCTGCCGTGGTGGAACTCGGTGCCCGCAAACATCTGGATCTGCTTCGGCGCCTTCTGGGCCCTCAACGTGGCCATCATCTGGAAGGGCATGGACGCCGTTCGCTGGTTCGAGGGGTGGGCCGCCCCGATGGTGCTCGTGGTGGCGGTGGTGCTGCTCGTCTACATGATCAAACGTGCCAACGGCCTGGGCCCCGTTCTCGACGAGCCGAGCAAGTTCACCGACACCGCCGACTTCTTGCGCCATCTGCCCATCTTCCTCACCGCCCAGATCGGCTTCTGGGCCACGCTGTCGCTGAACATGCCCGACTTCACGCGCTACTCGAAGAACCAGTCGTCGCAGATGTGGGGCCAGATTCTCGGACTCCCCACCACGATGACCTTCTTCTCTGCCATCGGGGTGCTCATCACCTCAGCCACCGCGGTGGTGTACGGCACCAAGATCGACGACCCCATCAAGCTGCTGTCGAAGCCAGAGTTCGCCAACCCTGTCGTGGTGCTGCTGTCGCTGGTGAGCATCGGGGTGGCAACCCTGTCGGTGAACGTGGCGGCCAATGTGGTGTCGCCCGCCTTCGATCTCGCCAACATCTGGCCGGAGAAGATCGACTTCAAGGTGGGCGGCACCATCACGGCCCTCGTCGGAATCTTGATGATGCCCTGGAAGATCATGGCGAGCGCCGGGAACTACATCTTCACCTGGCTGGTGGGCTACTCGGCCCTGCTGGGACCCATCGCGGGCGTGATGGTGGCCGACTACTGGATCTTGCGCCGCACGCGGTTGCACGTCGCAGAGCTGTACGAGATGGACGGCATGTACCGATACTCCAACGGGGTGAACTGGCTCGCCGTGACCTCGCTCATCGTGGGCATCCTGCCCAACCTTCCCGGCTTCATCCTCGAAGCGACCGGACGCAAGCCCGAGACGGGCTTCGAGCACGTGGCCGCCGACATCTACGCCTTCGCCTGGATCGTGGGCTTCGTGGTGTCGATGGTGCTCTACAGCGTGCTCATGCTCACCCTGCAGCGCGAGAACGTGGAGGCCGATCGCGCGCTCGAGGCGTGAGCGCGCAAACGAGACGGTTGGTAACATCACGGCAAACATCATCTCCTCAGCACGTGCTACCCTCTTGCCATCTGGTGCACGGTCGCTTGTCAACGCGCGGGCGACCCCGTGGTGGAGGAACCGATGAATGCCCTCGTGACGGCGCAGCCGTCTCTCTCCGGTGGGGTGCCACGCCGTGCGCTCCCGGTCGACCTCACTGAGCGACGTGAGCAGGCGCCCCTGCCGGCGTCCATCCTGGCCCCCCTGGCCTACGTTCCGTCCGCCCCACGGTCGGCCACCCCCAGGGCCTTCGGCGACACCCTGCGCAGCACCGTGCACGACTGGGCGCACGAAGGGAAGAAGCTGGGCACCCTCGCCGCGACCAGCGCCATTGGGGCGGCCCTGCCGCTGCAGCTGCTCATGCTGATTCCAAGCGCGACGCTCATCACCGTGGCCGCTCCCGTAGCCCTTGTGGGAAGCCTTGTTGCCGCCGCCCTGGAAGAGCGATACATCGGAGTCGGGCGCCACCTGGGCGCCCTCGCGGGGGGAGCGCTCGGCGTCGTGGCGGGAACGGCCCGCGCCGCCTTTGAATCGGTGCGTCCTCCGGCGCCACGCGCGGAGAAGGTGACACTCGAGAGCGCAGCCCCCACCGGCGCGCGCCCTCACGAGCCCCTGCTGCCCCGCGTCGTGCACGCCGCCGAGCGCCGCATCACCGGTCGTGCGCCCGATCTGAGCGGCAGCGCCGTGGGCATCGGCGAAGCCGTGGGCGCCACGCTGTCGACACTGGTCACCGCCTACACCCTCCCCGCGATGGTGGGCGCAGCCGTGGGCGGTCCCGTGGGGGCCGCCATGGGCACCCTGGTGGGTCCGCTGACCGGGATGATCGTGGGAGGCGTGCTCGAGAACGCCCTCGGCGTCGGTCGCATCGTGGGCGAGGCCGTGGGCCGCGCCGTGCAGCACTTCAAGGGCTCCGCCCCATCCGCGCCGACCACGCCCTCCGCTCCCGCGAAACCACACGGTGAGCCCGGCGTGATCACGAAGGCCTTCCTCGAGCTCAACCACATCATCGCCGAGCCCATCACCCCGTTCCTCGTCGATGGCGCCACTCTCACGAACCGCCTCTTCGCGGAGCGGCCCGTGCAGACCATGGCCTTTCGCGACCGCCCGTCGCCTGGCGTCGACCGAAATCGCCTGGTCGAGTCGTTCGTGAACCTGCGGGGCATAAGCGGCACGTCAGATCACGAGGGAGAGGTGAGCGCCGAGATCGGTCGCCAGCTCGACGCGCTGGGCATCGCGTATGCGCGAAAGCCAGACCACACCATCATCGCCACGATCCCCGGAACCGTGAAAGACGCCCCCACGGTGGTTCTGAGCGCCCACCTCGACACCGTGGGCCCGACCTCTCCGGACGGCGTGCGACGAGACAGCCGGGTCATCCACACCAACGAGCGAGAGGTGCTGGGCGGTGACGACCGCGCGGGCTGCGCCGAGATCCTCGAGGCGGTGAGAAGAATCATCGAGACCGGCGCTGACCACCCCGAGATCAAGCTGGTCTTCGACGTGTGCGAGGAAGGGGGTCTGAAGGGAGCCACCCGTCTCGTGGCCGACGAGATCACACAGCGCCCCGCGCTGGGCTATGTGGTCGACGCCCTTGCGCCAGAAGACATCAACCTCACCAATGATGCCGTCTTCGTCAACCCCAGATCGGTGAAGTACACCTTCTCCCAGGAAGCACCCGTGGTCCAGGTGGCCATGCGCGGCATGGCCGACGCCGGGTCGCGCGCGCGCCCGATGCACGTCCCCATCATGGCGGGCGCAGGCTCAGACGCCAATGCACCCGCCTTCAACAACGCCCGCATCCAGACCATCGCCATCGGCGCCGGCGAGCGTGATATCCACGGTCCCCTCGAGAACGTGCGCATCGACGATCTCGAGCAGGCCGCCCGCAACGTGGTGGGCATCATCCAGGCAGCCTGCGATCTGCGGGTCGATGGCGACACCATCGTGCCGCGCGCGTAGCGTTGACGCGGGTCAGGCTCGCCGCCCCCGGTCCGGCAGGGAACTCACCAGCCACCAGGAGAAACCCTCCCTCGGTCGAGCCTCGACCATCGCCATCCGCTGAGGAGAGACATGCCCAGACTCCGCCTGGATACCGTCACATTGCTGGCGCTGCTGATCGGCCCCGTGGTGGCCGTTGCCGCGCCTGCCCCTTCGCCCACCCCGAAGCCCACGCCGAAGGCGACGGCCAGGCCCGCCACGGGAACCGACGCGCAGGGCGCTCCCGGGACCCTTCCGCAGATCACCCTGCGCGACCGCGTGGGCCGCAAGGTCGCGCTCTCGAAGTACCTGGGCAAGAAGCCCATCGTGCTCTACCTGTACAACGTGCCCGCTGAACGCACCGCCCTCGATCTGCAGAACCTCCAGGCCCAGATGGACAACCAGGGCATTCAGGGCATCGCCATCCACGGCGATCGGTCGCGGCGGGAACGTGCCCAGCAGCAGTTCCTCACCGTTGCCATCGCCTACCCCGTGCTGCTCGACAACGGAACGGTGGCCGCCCACTACGGGGCAACCAGCGATCCCACACTCATCCTCGTGGCGCCGGATGGCCACGAGATGAAGCGATGGACTGGATTTGGCAGCCTTGACAAGCTCTCCGCCGAGCTGAAGGAAGCGCTGCAGTCCCTCCCCACGCCACCCCAACCTCCCCACTGAGCCGCGCTCCCACGAGATCGCCCTCCTGCGTGCGGGTTTGAGCCGCCCTTGCCCTGGGAAAGCCCCTCTTGCGATCTGCATCGCGCAGACAAGACGTGCGAAGCACCCCAGAAACCGGGATGCCACACGAATGAAGGCCATCGACCAGAGGCGGTGTTGACGAGCCTTCTTGCTTAACCTATATTAACTTTGCATCTGCCTTAACCATCTATCACCAGCGCGTCGGTTGCGTGGCCTCCCCCGCAACACTTCTCCGCCCACGCTGCCGAGGACCATCTTGAGACAACCCCCTGAACCCATCAACGCGCAGGCCGCGCGCATCGACCATCTGATGCCCCTGGTGCTTCGTCGCATCTGCACGCTCGAAGGCCCCCGAGTCGAGCTGCCCGTGGCCCAGCTGCGGCTCTGCTCGCTCCTGATGCAAGGCCCCACGACCATCACCGCGCTGAGCCGCGAGCTGGGCACCACCGTGAGCGCCACGACGCAGCTTGCCGATCGTCTCGAGGGCATCGGCTTCGTGGAGCGTGTCGCGGGTGAAGGCGACCGGCGCTCGCGAAGCCTTCGGCTGACCCGCCACGGAAGCGATGTGATGACAAAGAGCCGAGAGAAGCGACTCGCCCGCTGGAGCGAGGTCATCGCACGGCTTCCACCTGCGTCGCGCGAGGCGCTGATCTCGCTGCTCGACGCCCTCGCGCTCGCGTGCAGCGCCCTCCCCCCAGGAGAAGGTCCGCAGGATGCGCTTGCGGGGCGGGCAGCAGAAATTCTCGTACAGGTGGAGCGAAGCTGATGAAGGCTCGAATCGTCTCTGCAGCGGCCACCGCCGCGCTAACGACCGCACTCTTTGCGACGAGCGCGCCCACCTCGGCCGCCCCAAAGGCAGTTCCGACGTCGTCGCCCGTGTCTCGTAAAGCCCCCTCGGCAACGCCAACCCCGGTCGACGCGCCGACATCGTCGCCGAGCGCTGCGCCGACCACGCAGGCTGCTCCCAACGGCTCGTACGTTCCCATGATACAGGAGCTCACCGTGCCCGCGGAGGTGACACTCCCCGCGCCGGACTACGTGCCTGCCGCCATGCCGTCAACACCGCTCACGCTTACGGAGGCGGTTCACATCGCGCTCGTCTACCAGCCAAACGTGACCGTGGCCCTGGCCGCGGTGCAGGCCGCG
>RGZZ01000159.1 GCA_010028905.1 Pseudomonadota bacterium
ATCATGCCAGGGGCCAGGGGAACTCCGCTCGACTGCTTGGCGATGCGCTGCGGCCCCTCGTGCACCGAGAGATAGCTGCCCACCCCGTGCCCCGTGCCGTGATCGTAGTCGAGTCCGCGCTCCCACAAAGGGCGGCGCGCGATGGCGTCGAGCTGCACCCCGCCGGTGCCCACCGGGAAGACCGCCTGGGCCAGCGCGATGTGCCCCTTGAGCACCAGGGTGAAATGCTCCGCCGCCTCGCGCGGCGCGATGCCGATGGCCAGCGTGCGCGTGATGTCGGTGGTGCCGTCCGGATACTGGGCGCCGGAATCGATGAGGTAGAGCTCGCCTGGCGTCAGCACACGCTGGGTCTCGGGCGTGGCGCGGTAGTGCACGATAGCCCCGTTGCTGCCGGCCCCCGAGATGCTGTTGAAGCTGAGATCGCGAAACTCCGGGCTCTCCCGGCGCAAGGCCTCGAGACGATCTGAAGCCGCGATCTCGGTGAGCCCACCGCCGGGCGCCTCGCGCGACAGCCACGCCAGGAAGCGGCACATGGCCACTGCGTCGCGTCGATGGGCGGCGCGGGCCCCCTCGAGCTCGACCGGGTTCTTGCAGGCCCGGGGCAGTGCGCACGGGTCGAGGCCGGGCAGCACCTTCGCCCCCGCCTTCGTGAGCCGGTCGGCCACGGCAAAGGGTGCCGTGGCGCCATCAACCCGCACCCGACGCCCGCTGAAGGCATCGAGCGTCTCGAGCAGCGCCGACCGAGGCGCGATGCGCACGCCGTCGCCCACGTGCTCCTTCACCGAATCGCTCACACGCTCCGGCGCGATGAACCAGGTAACCGCGCCTGAGGCCTCGATGATGGCAAAGCTCAGCGGCAGCGGGGTGCACTCGACATCGGTGCCGCGCACGTTGAGCAGCCAGGCCACCGCGTCCGGCGCGCTGATCACCGCCGCATCGAGGTGCTCGCGGCGAAGCGCCTCGGCGAGATCGGCCCGCTTCTCGGCCGACGACCGCCCGGCGTACGCCATCTCGTGCACCGTCACCGGGCTCGCCGCTGCACCCGGCTGATCGCTCCAGGCCGCGTCGATGGGGTTCTCGTCGAGAGCCACCAGCTCACCGCCCGCAGCCTCGACAGAAGCCCGCAAGGCGCTCACGCCGTCGGGGGTGTGCAGCCACGGGTCGAAGCCGATGCGCGCGCCACGGGCGATGGTCTTCCCCAGCCACGCCGAGGGCGGGGTCTTGATGAGGTGCTCGAACCCAAAGAGCGTGCCGTCGACCTCCTGGCGGGCCTGCAGTGTGTAGCGGCCGTCGACGAAGAGCGCGGCCTGATCGAGCAGCACCACCGCGGCGCCCGCCGAACCCGTGAAGCCGCTCAGCCAGGCCAGGCGCATGGCGCGGGGCGGCACGTACTCGCCCTGATGCTCATCGGCCCGGGGCACGACAAAGCCATCGACGCAGAGACGGCGCATGTGCTCGCGCAGCGACGCGAGGCGCTCGGCATACAGCGTGGGCGGGGCGGCGGTGGTCGACATGGGTGTGTTCTCCTCGATGTGGTGCAGTGGTCGGGCAGGTTTCTCAGAAGAGGGGCGCAACTCCTCGCGCGACGGATGTCTTCGTCGCAAGCGCTCAGCAGGGGGGGACCGAGAGGGCCGCCGCCACGTCGATGGGGCGGAAGTGCGTGGACTCGCTCACATAGTCGACGCCGATGCCCACCCACATCACCCGCGCGGGCACATCGCACACCGTGCTCACCCGCGTGGCCACCCGAACCTCGAGATCGGCGGGAACGGCGAACGGCCCGAGGCCGCCAACACGGTCGCCATACCAGCAGATCATGCGATCAGACGGGCGTTCGCGCCCCCGCGGCTCGCCGAGCGCCCCATCGATCTTGTCGGTCATGGCCGCCATCATGGCCTCGGCATCATCGATGCCCCCCTCGACCAGCGCCAACGCCCGCGCAAGACGCGCGGACGACGACACACTCGCCGGGCGGGTGGCCAGGCGCGGGGTGCGATAGTGGTTGGTGAGCACCAGTGCGTCGGGGGCGTCGCCGCCTTCACCCCACCCCCGCCGACTCACGTGACGCGGGCCGATGACGCGCTGGGCCGTCTCGAACACAGCCGCATCTCCCTCACGCGCCGCAAGGAAGCTGCGCCCCCCTCCACAGAGGGGAGGGGCGTGACGCAGAGCCCGCTGCACCGACGTGAGGTCGGCGCAGCCCATCACGAGCCTGCGCACGAGGGCCCCGCTGTAGAGCCCCACAAAGCGCTCGAAGCGCAGCTCGCTGGTATCCTGGCTCACAACAAGACCGTGGGCGTTCCAGCCGGTGACCGCGTCGAGCACCTTGCCCGCGAACCCAGGCGTGATGAAGGCGCATCCGCGGTCGGGGTGGCTCACCATCACCACGGCGGCCTGCGCAAGCCCCCCCGCGCTCACCGTGTCGAGATTTCGCCCGATGAGCACACCACGGATCCCACGGGTCGCGATCTGGGTGCAGGCCGAGACGAGCCCGCCGCCCAGCAGGCTGTGGAGCGCCTCAAACGGTGGAGCCGAGTTCATGACGAGCACATCGTCATACGCAAGACCGCTGCCTTCGGCCACCCCGCGCAGCTCATCGCGCTCATCTGGGCACAGCCAGTGTCCCTGCAGGCGCGCCCAGGCGCGAAAGACCGCCGGGGGCAGCAGGGGCGAGGCGCGCATGAAGCCGTTTCGCCACTCGTGATCGAAGTGCGCGTGTATCTTGTCGCGCAGCGCCTCACCGTGCTGGCGCCCACGCGCAAAGGCGTCGCCGAAGGTGTGCACCACCTCGAGACCTTCGACGTTCTGCACAACGGCGCGCATGTACCCCCTCCTTCCACGAGCCGCCCTCGTCTCCCCGCAAGACCACGAACACCCCCAGAAAACGAACGAGCCGCCCGAGACAATCTCGGACGGCTCAGTCTTCGGCGTTGTCAGCGCCTATCGGGTCTTACGGCACTTGCTGAGGACCAGCTTGGCGTGCCGAGACTTGTTCCCTTTTCGCATGGGACCACTCTCTTTCGGTTGTGTACGTTCGCGCGCACACCAGGTGCGGCGGGCCCTTGTCACGCCTCGAGCGGGCTACACTCGTTCGACGGCCTGCAGAATGGATATCGGCCGTTCATCGCTGTTCATTTACCCATCTGTGTGTGCGGACGGGTGGGGCGCGGCGCGCAAGCGCGTCCGGCCGGCGAGGTGCGTGGGGTGTCGATCTCCCCTTTCCGGGATCGATGGTTCGAGGGCTCGGGCGCTTGTAGACCGCCCTGGCTGCCTCTGGCAGACGCACCAGCGTGTACATACACGCCTTCATGCGTTCTTGATATTCAAGTGATTCGATACCTTTCGGCACTCTCCTTCTTTTTTCCGGAAATTCTCCACAGCGGCGTCCGGCACCTCAACGGAGGAGCCGACACCGCCCCATCACAGCGCCAGCAGACCGCGCACCCAGGCCATCACCCGACGAGCCTCGGCCTTCAGCGCGCCCAGGGCGTTGCCCGTGGATGCCAAATGCTGCGGCCCGCGCCTGGTTCGCGGGCGTGGCGTCGACCGCCGAGCATTCTCGCGGTGCGCACCGACAACGCCGGTACCGTGAACCATGAAGACAAGTTCCTCGTGGTGAAGCCGAACGGGCAGATGCGCTCGTTCGCAGGCACCACGCGCCCGACGGTGACCTACGACAACAGCGGCTTCTCTCCCGACATGGTCGTCACAGGCAACTACAAGATCTCCCCGCGTCCGGCCGACGGCAAGTGGTCAGACGCCTTCTACATCGAGAGACAGAACGGCGACATGGCGGTTCCAACCGCGAAAGATCGCAACGGCGACATGGCGGTTCCCACCGCGAAAGATCGTAACGGCGACACGGCGGTTCCCACCGCGAAAGATCGCAACGGCGACGGGCGCTACTCGGCCAGCGAGATCGCCAACCCCGTCCTCGATGACGAGATCCGCCTGCATCCCGGCAACGCCACCACCACCAGGCCTCTTGTTCGGTGCAACCTCACCGAACAGCGCAGCGCAGAAGCAGCAATCACACCGTCATCGGAGGTTCGACGAAAGTTCGACCCGAACAACACGCCTCGCCAGAATCGCGCAGAGCGCATTGCGGGTGCCGTGACGGGCCAACTTGGGAACAGCAGCCACGTAGTCGCAGGCGCGCATCTCCAAGAGCCTTTCGGTCACGAATCCGGCGCGCTGCAATGCCTCGCGCAGAGAAGACGTGGTGTGCCGATGGCTGGGGAGCGTGTAGCAGACGCCCTCACTCTCGAAGTGCGCTCCCGTCCCGGCATCGTACAGATCAGCGTGCAGCTCCGCAAGGAAGAGCCATCCACCGGGGCGCACCCCCTGTGCAGCACGGTCGAGCACGACACGAGGGTCTTCGAAGTGCTCGAGAACAAGCGTGACGCACACCCCATCGGCCGGCAGCCGCCCACGCACCTCGGGGCGCGTGGGCCAGGGCCCACCGAGCGCATCTGCCACCAGCAGCACGCGATCTTCAAATCGCTTCAGACGCGTTCGTGCGCGCTCGAGCATTCCCGTCGAACCGTCGATGCCGAGGCCAAACGCTGCGTCTCGTTCGAGCACCCGCTGCAGCAGCCGCCCGGTGCCGCACCCCAGGTCGAGCACAGTGCCATCGGTCAGCGGTGGAGCAATCGTGTCAAACGCGATGGAGGTGAGGGCCACCATCGGATTCTCGAACACATCATAGGCGTCGCTCCAGCGATCATAGCCGCGCTGCACGTCTATCGGAACGCGTGGATGCTTCACTTCGGCAGCAGTCTCGCGCTCGTGCATCGTGCCTCTCACCCTCTCAGCGCTACGCGACCGACTGATGAGAGCGTGGCAGAAAGCCGTCTCGCTCCTCCGCAGGGACTTCTCTGCGCGCATCTCTCTTCCTACACGCCTCGCGCCGAGCCGCGAGACGCGCGCACCAGGCCCCGCGGCGCGAGCGATTCTGCGCGCTGAAATTCGCAAGCGCAGGTCGAGAGCGCGACAATGTGGGGAGCAGCCCCAGAAGCTGACACCCTCCCAGCGCCATGTCCTTGACGCCACACAGCAGCGCGCGCCGCAGGTGCCACAAGGCCTGCCTCGGCGCCCCTTCATGCAGGCTGTCGCCCGCGTGGCGGAGGTCACGACCCAGGTTGAGCCGATGCGAGAATCGCTGGCCGAGGAGCGCGACGCGGTGGCGCTCGGCGTCACCCCGAACCAACGTGATGAGCTGCCTGCGCACGTCGCGCAGCCCGCGCCACATGATCGCCGCGTCGTTTGACACGTTCGCGTCGTGGTCACGCTTTCGCGCGACCGGCGCCGACGTGAAAGCCAGGGGGCCACACAATGTCACCCGAAAGAGGAACGACCAGTCCTCGAAATGGTGAAGATCAGCGTCGAAGCCTCCGACCTGCTCGACCATCGCGCGACGAAACAGGGCCGAGCTGAGCCCGACACAGTCCTGCAGCGCCAGCACCGAAAACTCGGTAGCACGCTCCAGCGGCCAGACGCGTGCTCGCCATCCGTCGACGCCCACGCGGCGCATCTGCAGATCGTGCAGCCCTGTCTCTCCCAGCGACCTCCCGTCTGCGTCGAAGGCGCAGGTATAGCCGTGAACCCCCACCACATCCGGACGGGCGACGAGCACGTCGGTCAAGATACGAAGCGCATCCGGCTCCCAGAGTTCATCGGGGTCGAGAAAGGCAACGCCCACGCAAGCGGCGTCGAGCGCGTACAGACCGCGATTGCGCGCCGCCGATACGCCGCGCGATCTTCATGGCGTCCTCCGACGGTCGATCTGCCACACATGCGGCGCCGTGCGAAGATGATTGCGCCACGCGCGCCCCTTCAAGCGCCGCTGGGGTCGCCCCGCGCGCCCGGCACGACGTTTACACATTCGTTATCGCGGAAATAGCCGCATGGTCGAAGAGGACGATGACGCTTGCACGCATCCCCTCATCGCGGTGGGAGGCTGTCCCTCAAACACGGCTGCGTGCGCGCTCCAAGCGCGTCTCGCTCCCCCCAGTCTGGAGATGCTGAACATGTCACACACCTCCGATCTGCAGCCCGCCGAACCCAGCGCAGACCCCAGGACAGAGCCGCTTCCCTGGCCTTTGGCCGAGGATGCCAGCAACGTCGACCTTCGACGCTTCAACGAAACCGAACAGTGCCTGGAGCACGATGCCGTGGCGGCCGTGCTCGAGGCCCAGGCAGCGAAAACCCCCGACGCCACAGCGCTCGTCTTTCAGGGGGAATCGCTGACCTATGCCGCGCTGCATGCACGTGGGAACCAGACGGCGCGCTACCTGCGCGATCAAGGGGTGGGTGCGGATGTGATCGTGGGCGTCTCGATGCGCCGCTCGGTGGAGATGGTCGTGACGCTCCTCGGAATCGTGAAGGCGGGGGGCGCCTTCCTCCCCCTCGACCCGACCTGGCCCGCGGAGCGCCTCACACGCATGATCGACGACGCCGGCTGCAGGCTCGTCGTGTGCGACACAGACCCAAGTCCCGCCAGGCTGAGCCTCGAGGAGATGCGCGCGAGCGTACTGGCACAGGCCACCGTCGCACTGCCCCCACAGGCAGGGCCACACGATCTGGCCTACTGCATCTACACCTCGGGATCAACGGGAGCACCAAAGTGCGCCACGGTGGAGCAGCGGGGAATGGTCAACATGCTCGAAGACGCCCGCCGCGCTCCGGGCTTCTCAGCCTGTCGGTGGCTGGCCACGACGACCTTGAGCTTCGACTTCTCGGTGATGGAGATCTTCATTCCCCTGGCGTGCGGCGGAACCGTGGTGCTCGTGCCCGACGACCTGGTCGGCGACGGCCCCGCGCTGCTGCGCCACATCGAGCAGCACGCGGTCAACGTTCTGTCATGGCCCCCCGCGCTCTGGCCCGTGCTGCTCGAGGCCGGCTGGAAAGGCGCGCCGCACATGAAGCTGCTGAGCGGCGGCGAGCGCCTCTCGCCCGCCATGGCGTCAGCGCTGCTCGCCCGCGGTGAGGTCTACAACTACTACGGCCCGTGCGAAACCGCGGTCTACTGCGCCTGGGGACGCGTCTCGTCAGCCGAGGAGGCGCCCATTGTGGGGCGTCCGGCGTCAAACGCGCGCATCTACATCGTCGACGAGCAGATGAGACCGGTACCCATCGGAACCGAAGGAGAGCTCTGCATCGGCGGCATGGGCGTCGGACGAGGCTATCTCCACCGTCCAGATCTCACCGCCGAGCGCTTCCTGCCCGACCCGTTCGCTACGGGAGCGCGCATGTTCCGCACGGGCGATCGCGCGCGCTGGCGACGTGACGGACGCATCGAGGTTCTCGGCCGCCTCGACGATCAGGTCAAGCTCGACGGGGCTCGCATCGAGCCCGGTGAGATCGAGGCCACGCTGCTCGCGCACGCATCGGTGCGTGAAGCGGTGGCTGCCGTGCGCGATGATGGCCCCCGCGGCCCGTGGCTGGTGGCCTGGGTCGTCGCCGCGTCGAGCGCGTCACCCGAACCGGCAGCGCTGCGTGGGTGGCTGCGCGAGCGCCTGCCGCCCCATCTGGTGCCTTCAGCCATCGCTGTCATGCAGACCTTTCCCTTGTTGCGCTCGGGAAAGATCGACCGACAGGCCCTGCCCTCGCCGTCACCGACCCCGCCCCACGACGCCACCCCCCCGCGAACTCCCCTCGAGGAGACGCTGGCCACCATCTTCGCCGATGTCCTCGAACGTTCACATGTGGGCGTGAACGATGACTTCTTCGCCCTGGGCGGAACGTCGCTGCTGGCCATGCGCGCCATGGCGAGGGTGCGCGAGGCCCTCGGCGTGCGTGGCTCGATACGCGCCATCTTCGACACCCCGACGGTGGCTTCGCTGGCCCTTGCCCTCCTGCCCGCGACACAAACCCCTCGCCCCCCCGCGGCCGCAACCGACGGCAAGGATGCGGCACTGCCATCATTCGAGCAGGAGCAGATCTGGCTGGCCGAGCAGGCACTCTCGGGAACCGCCGCGTACAACGAGGCGCACGGCCTTGTGCTCGACGGCCCGCTCGAGCAGGCGCGGCTGCAGCAGGCCCTCGATTCGCTGGTGGCGCGTCACGCGGCTCTGCGCACAACGTTCATCGTCATCGACGGTACGCTCACCACCGTGACCGCCGCCCCCGCGCGCATCGTGCTCGAGACCGAAGAGATCTCATCGGAGACCGAGGCGCAGCGCGTCGCGGCCGTCGAGGCGCAACGCCCCTTCGATCTGGCAGCCGGCCCGCTGCTCCGCGCGCGGCTGATACGCTTGGGGGAACAGCGGCACCTGCTGCTGCTGGTGATGCACCACATCGTGTGCGACGGCTGGTCGATGGACGTCATCTGGCGCGACCTCGACGCCCTCTACGCGCAGCGCCCCCTCGAACCGCTGCCGCTGCAGTACGGCGCGTGGGCAGCCGAAAGACGCGAGACCCTGAACCGCGAAACCATCGATCCGCTGCTGGCACACTGGAAGACCGCCCTCGGTGACCTCCCCGAGGCCCTCGAGCTGCCCACCGACCGACGTCGCCCGCCTCACGCCAGCATCGCCGCCGCGGTGACGCAGCGCCGCCTTCCACCCGCACTGGTCGCAGACATCGATGCGCTCGCCCGCGCGCACGGCTGCTCCCGGTTCATCACCATGCTGGCGGCCTTCCAGGTGCTGCTGCACCGCTGGTGCGATGCCGACGAATTCGTCGTCGGGACGCCCTTCGCTGGCCGGGACCGTGTCGAGACCGAGCCGCTCGTCGGATACTTCGTCAACACGCTGGCCCTGCGCGCCGACTGCACCCAAGACCCCCGCTTCGATCGCCTCCTCGAGCAGACACGGGCCACGGTGCTCGACGCCTTCTCAAACGCCGACCTCCCCTTTCCCTTGCTCGTCGAGCACCTGCAGCCCCAACGAGCAGTCGGTCGCTCGCCCATCTTCGACGTGATGTTCGCCGTGCATGCGGCCACACGCGGCAGTCGCCTCGGCGACCTTCGCGCACGGCCGTTCTCGGTACCCAACGGCTGCGTCAAGCTCGACCTCGATCTCTCGGTGATCACAAGCGACGAAGGAACAGACTGCGTCATCGAGTATCGCGCCGACCTGTTCGATGACGCGTCGATGACGGGGCTCCTCGCATGCTACGAGACCCTGCTGGCAAGCATCATCGCAACCCCCTCGCGCAGAATCGGACAGCTTGCGCTCACCACGGCCGAAGAGCGCAGACAGGTACTCGAAGCCTTCAACCCATCTCGCCCACAGGCGCCCCCACCGCCGCTGCATCACCTCTTCGAGCAGGCGGCTCGACGCACGCCGAACGCCGTGGCCGTCTCACACGAAGACAAGCGCCTCACCTACGCCGAGCTCGAGGCCCAGGCCGATACGATCTGCCGGCGTCTGCAGCGCCTGGGGGTCACGACCGAATCACACGTCGGCCTTCACCTGCCGCGCTCCATCGATCAGATTGCGGCCATGCTGGGCGTCTTGAAAGCCGGCGCCGCCTATGTGCCCCTCGATCCGGCATGGCCTGCCGAGCGCACGACGTGGATCATCGATGACGCGTTGATCGATCTGGTGATCTCGCGCCAGACACTCGACTCTCGGGTGCGCGTCATCGATCCGAACGGTCCTGACGACGAAGGGACGGACAGCGCTCACATTTCAAGCGCAGACGGGGCTGCGGCGGCCTACCTCATCTACACGTCTGGCTCCACGGGAGCTCCAAAAGGCGTGGTGGTGGAGCACGGCAGCGCTGCGCGCTACGCCCGAGAGGCCGCGCAGCGGCTTGGGCTCTCGACGGGCGATCGGCTGCTGCAGTTCGCCAGCGCGAGCTTCGACGCAAGCATCGAGGAGATCTTCGCCACCCTGACGAGCGGTGCCACCCTCGTTCTTCGCACCGACGAGATGCTCTCCACCATGGCCGTCTTCCTCGAACGGTGCAACGAGCTCGCCATCTCTGTGCTCTGCCTGCCCACGGCATTCTGGCACGACCTGACGTGGGCGATGCGAAACGAGCGCCTGTCGCTGCCCCCCGCGCTGCGCGCCGTGATCATCGGCGGCGAGCGCGCCATGCCGG
>RGZZ01000160.1 GCA_010028905.1 Pseudomonadota bacterium
GAGCGCAATCCCCTCGATGTACCGGATCACCCACGACGGCGCGGAGAGGCTTGCGCACGCCGCCAGCGCGAGGAGCAGGCAGAGCGCCAGCATCGAGAGCGAGAGCGGGCTGCGACGGGGGCGTCCCTGAAGGGCGTCGCGAAAGCCCTGCATCGAAGCGAATCGGTCGGCGGCTCGCGCGCTCGTGGCCCTCGAGAGGGCGGCTTCCAGCGAGGGGGAGACCGCAACCCCGAGATCGCGCAGCGGAGGGAACGAGAAGCCGAAGCTCGCCGGATCACGTCGGGTCAGGAGCTCGAACAAGGTCACGCCCAGCCCGTAGACATCGGCGCGCTCGTCGGTGGCCAGGCCCCCGTACTGCTCTGGGGCGGCGTAGCCTGGCGTGCCCAGCGCCACGGTGTCTTTCGGGCTCTCGGTGCGCACCCGGGCCGCGCCGAAGTCGACGAGAACGAGCCGGCCGTCCGGACGAACCATGATGTTCGACGGCTTCAGATCGCGATAGATCACAGGAGGGCTCTGGGCGTGCAGATGCCCCAGGATCTCGGCCAGCTCGAGCCCCCAGGTGCGCACCTGGCTCTCAGTGGGGGGGTGGTCGCCGAGCCGGAGCAGGTGCTCGAGATCGTGTCCGGGCACGCGTTCGAGAACCAGCACCGTGCGGTCGTCTTGGGCGAAGAGGTCGATCGCGCGCACGATTCCGGGGTGGTCGAGGCGGTTGAGCATCTCGCGCTCCTTGACCAGCGTGCTCGAACGCTCGAAATCGGCCGAGAGGGCTGATTTGAGAACCACCTCGCGACCGCTCTCCAGGTCGCGGCCGACGAACACCGTCGACATCGTGCCCTCGTGCAGCACGTCCACTTCGTAGCGCTTCCGGATGAGCAGGCGTTCGCCCGACGGGATGCTCGCCATGACGGGGTCTCCGTTCGCTTTGTATCGGGCTGCTTCGAGGTGGAAGCCGACGACTCGATGAAGTATAATGCATTTCGAACGCTCTTTGGAGGGCACTCTGATGAAGTCACGCGCCGCGATGACTGTCGCGCTCGCTGCCTGCCTGCTGTCGGGCACGGCCTATCTCTCGTATCGCGCAGGGCGGGGAGGCGCTGCGCCACCCGGCAGTGCTTCGGTTGCGCGCGCGACGGCGGAGGCGGGCGAGGCCTCAGGCGCCCCTCCGGCCACGAACGGCGAGAGGGGCGCTCGCGCCGCGCGAAGCCGCCATCGCCACGACGGGTATCGCTCCGCCGCTTTCTGGAGCGGCATGGCGCTTCCCCCGCTCGCGTCGAGAGACGACGAATGGGTCGACGCCACGGTCGAGAGATGGCGCGTGCGCGGAGGGGAGACTGCCTACGATCAGCTGGGGTGGGCCCGCACCCTCCCCGAGGCGCTCAAGCTTGCGCGCCAGCACCATCGACTGGTGTTCCTGCTGGTCGATCGCGGCAACGTCTTCCAGTGCAGGGCCTGAAACGAGGGTTGCGAGTGGAGGACCGTGCTGTTCTCCGACCCCGAGTTCGTGAAGCTGCTCAACAGCTATTGTGTGACGGCCACCATCAACGTGTATCCGGTCGAGGCCGGCGACGGCGTGTCCACGGCTGATGCCGATTGGGTTCGCGCCAATGCGCCGGATCTCGTCCCTCTTCTCGATCAGCGCATCCGACTCGGCCCGGCCGTCATCTCGCCGGACTGGAAGTCGTTCAGCCGCATCTACATGGAGCATCAGAACCAGATGCGCGAGGCCAGCATCAATGGCCTCATGCGTATCGTCGACGCCCATCACGTCGAGAAGAGACCGCCCGTGCTGAAACCCTCCACCCGCATGCCGGCGGGGCTTGCCCCGACTGATCTGCTGCTGCGTCTCTCCGCTCGATTCCTCACGCCTGATCAGCTCGAGAAGCCGGTCGCGTATCGGCTGCCCAAGGGCTTGCCCTTCCGCTTTCCCCTCGAGGCGCACCGCGGGGCCGATGATGAGGTGCGCAGCATGTACCAGCTGCGCCTGCGTGCACCGGCGGCTACGAAGGAGTGGGTGGTGCTTCCGAAGCAGCGGTGCGACGCCCTGCTGCCAGCTCCTGGGGCGGCCGTGGGGCAGTCGTGGGAGATCGACGCCAAGACGGCCACCGAGCTGCTCTGGCTCGTGCGTCCCACGACGCATCAGTACCGCATCTCCCGGGAGGACGTGAAGTCTCTTCGGTTGCGCGCCACGCTCGAAGGGCCCAACCGGGTGAAGCTCGAGGGTGCGCTGCGTGTGCGCCAGTACTGGTTCCCCACCTCTGACGAGGGCATCTGGAAGGGAGACACCCTCGTAGACAACCACTGGGGCGAGACGGCGGTGTGCGGCTATCTCACGTTCGATGCCACGACGCGTCGCGTTGACGCGCTCCGTCTTGCAACCAGCGACGCCATGTACCGCGGCATCGATGACACCCAGCTCCCGTTCGTTGTCGTGGCCTACAGCGTGAATCCCCAGACGGTCTCGCGAGAGGAGCACGAAGATTGCGCACAGCCGCGGCGCAGGTAGACGAGACGACGCGCGCAAGACCTTCGGCGCACGCGCGTCGCGCCATCGTGGTCGTGGGGGTGCTGCTCGGGTTGAACGTGGTGGCCTGGAAGGCGCTGCAGCCGCTGTCGCGCGCGGTCGACCCCGCACAGGCGCCCGTGACCGTGTCGCCGTCCGCGATCACGCGGGCGGAACCGCCGCGGGGGGAGTCGCTCTCCACCCACCTGCGCGCCGCTTCTCGGAGCTTTGCGTCGTACCTCGAGGGGGTGCGCACCGCCGCGACGAAGGCCGAGCTTGAAGCACGGGCCCGTCAAGCCGAGAACGCGCTTCGGCCGTGCGTCGAGAGCGGTCGCGTTCCGGATCTGGGCGTGGCGCTCTACCATGCGTGGTGCGTGCGGCAGGCAGGCACGGCTGCGGCGGTGGGCCTCGACGCCATGCAGGAGGTGGAGTACCGTTATCTCTTCCGCGACGGCCCAGGTGGCGGTCTGGCGATCTTCGTGGCGCAGTGCGACGATCCGGATCGACCGCAGCCACGGGTGGTCCGCCAGATCCTGCGCGACTATTTCAGTGAGCCGAGAGCGGCGGTCTTTGCGGAACGGGCCGCGCCTCTTCTGGGGTCCCTTGCGGGCCGGTCGGTGGCCGACATCGGGTGCGGCATCGGGGTTCGTCTTCCGTGGCTCGTGGAACGGGTCGGAACGGGGGGAACGGTCTGGGCCGAAGATCAGGACGACGATGTGTTTGGGTTCATCCGATTCGCCGCTGCGAACGGCTTCCCCGATCTGCGTCGGGTGCGAACCGTGACCGGGAGTGATGTGACCGTGGGGCTGTCGCCCGCGACCATCGATGTGGCGGTGCTCGATGACATTCACGCCAACCAGGTGAAGGACGAAGATCTTGCGGGCGGCGGATCATCGACACGTCTCGAGAGCGGCCTGCGCTGGCTCGCTTCAATTCGCGCCGCGCTCCGCCCAGGCGGGCGCATCGTGATTCTCGAAGACGGTCGCGCGCAGCCCCGATGCCTCTCGCTGGAAGGAACCCGTCGCTTTCTTGCGCGGGGGGGCTTCGAGATCGAGCGGGTGGTCGAGCATCGCGATTCGAAGGCCCCTCCGGGGGCTCCGGCCGGCTTCTCGCTGAGCGCTCGCCGGATCGAGCCTTGAGAGGCCGCGCGTGAAGAAGGGCATCGGGCTCCTGCTGCTTCTCAACGGGCTCGCGCTGGCGCTGTGCCTGCGGGTTCCGAGCGCGCAGCGACACGCACCGACGCCGTCTCCGTCAGTGGCGTCGGCCCCCAACGTTCTGCTGGTGACCCTCGACTGCCTGCGTCCCGATCACGTGGGCGTGTACGGTCATCCTGAGTGTGTGACGCCCAGTCTCGATCGCCTCGCCGCGAGGGGAACGCGCTACCTGCACGCCTACGCGCAGTCCGACACCACCACCGCGAGCACCCTCAGCCTGCTGTTCTCGCGATGGTGCAGCCAGCTCTACTGCGAGACCCGAGACACCGGCGGCTACCCCGTTCCCACCTCTCTCTCTCGTCGGTTCAAGACGCGAGGACACGCCACGGCCGCGTTCGTCTCGTCGCTCGAGCTGGTCGATCCGCGCATCCGGGATGGTCTCGACACCTATGAAGGCCCCACTGAGACCACCGAGCAGGGGAGATGGAGCGCGCGGCACACCACCGATCGCGCACTTGACTGGCTTCGCCATCGCGCGCCCGGAGAGCCCTGGTTCATGTGGCTCATGTACTGGGACATGCACGGGGCCGACCAGCACTACGATGAGGCGGTGACGCAGAGCGATCGGTGTCTCGGAGAGGTGCTCGATGCCATCGCGGCGCGGGGCGAGCTCGACAAGACCATCATCGTGGCCACCGCCCAGCACGGCTACGATCCGGTGCACGGTCTGTCCGGCCACGGCCTCTACGAGCCGAGCCTGGCCGTTCCGCTCATCATCTCGGGTCCCGGGCTGGGGCCCGCGGGCAAGGTGGAGGAGGCACCCGTGATGCTCGTCGACGTCTATCCCACCGTGCTCTCGCTCGCGGGCTTGGAAGCCGTGCCGTGTGTGGGCCTCGATCTGCGGAAGTCGCCGCCGCTTCGCCGCCCCACCTACGCTGAGACCTGGAACCTCGAAGGGCGCAGCGTTCGTGATGGGCGCTGGCGATTCATCGAGTACATCAAGAACATCTCGCTCGGCCCGCACGAAGGCGTGACGTCAGGGACCCCCGATCCAAAGCGTCCGGGCTTCTTCATCTGCCGGGCCAAGGGGACATGTGAGCTCTACGATCTGGAGAGCGACCCCACCGAATCGAGGAATCTGGCCGAGAAGATGCCCGACGTGGCGCGAGCCTATCGTGAACAGCTGGCGCAGTGGCAGCAGCAGCGCGGGAGGAGCGAGGTGCGCGTGCCGATGAGCGACACGCTGCGACGCGCGCTGCAGCAACATGGCTACGATTTCTGACACCGCGCGCTGGCAGCGTCGCAGCGCGGGACTGATGGCGCTGGCCAACCTGCTTGTCGCGGTCTGCATCGGTGTTGCGTCTCGACGCCTGGCGAAGGTCGAACGGGTGCCGCCGGTGTCGTCTGAGATGCCCGTCGAATACCGGCGCGAGGTACGGTATCGCACGCTGCTGCTGCGCTATGGCAGCGAGCGGGTGTCGCGTGAGACCTTCCTGCGCTACGGCGCAGCCGACGAGTTCGCCCGTGCCGACGCGAATGGCGACGGGGTGCTCGATACAGGGGAGTACATGCGCGCCTGGCAGCGGGAGATGCGTCGATGAGCCCGGCCGCGCGTCGCGCGCGTGCGACGGCGACGGGAGCCGGGTTGGCCGTGGTCTGTGCCGCGACCGTGCTCGTGTTGCTGCTCTCTCGTCCGGCGTCGCAGGGTGCCTCCCCCGGCGGTGCATGGCGCCCGCAGCTGATCGTGCTCGTCGAGGTGTGCGGATTGCGCCCTGATCGTCTTGGCTGCTACGGCAACCCGGCGCCGGTCTCCCCGGTCATCGATCGCATCGCCGCCGACGGTGTGGTCTTCGAGAATGCATTCGCACAGGCAAATCACACCCTCTATTCGTCATCATCGATCCTCACGGGCCTCTATCCGAGCCGGCTCTTCACCGACGCGGCAACGTCGACGGGGCTCCCCGGCATCCAGGCACGGCGCGATGGAAACCGCGCGCTTCCCCCGCCGCACGCGCAGTCGTGGATCGCAAACACCGGAGACTTCCGTGCGGCGGCCGAGCACGCGACCGTGGCGTCGGAGCTGTCGGCGCAAGGATATCGCACCGTGTCATACGCCGGAAACTTCCTCGCACCCGCTCTCGGCTTCGGGCACGGCTTCGATGTGGTGCACAACGGCTTCACCGCGCTCGATTCGGCGGCCGTGACACAAACGCCGACCTTTGCCCTTCTCTATTCGCTGAACGGCCACCCCCCTTTTCGCGCTCCGCTGGGGCTTTCGAGGCTGCAGGCGCCAGGCTACGACGGCATCGGCCTCGAGCTGGTGGGGGGCAGCGCCTACGGCTGGATGTACGTGGCCGACGGGCGCTATCACGCGGCGCGCTACAAGGCCGATCTGGCCGCGCACCGGGAAGGTTCGCCCATGGATGCGGCCGACCCCACGGTTGGGCTCGAGGACGCTGACGTGGGGTACGTGCGGTCTGCCTACGACGGCGCCGTCACGTCACTTGACATGTCGCTCGGCGAGCTCATGGAGCAGATCCATGCGCTCCAGCTGCAAGACCGCACGCTGCTCGTCGTGGTGGGGGAGTATGGTGCCTCGCTGCTCGAGCACGGGTACATCTTTCGCGCGGGCCGGGTTGATCATGAGCTGGCCCACGTTCCGCTCATCGTGTGGGCGCCGGGGGCGCTTCGCGGGGGGGCGCGGGTGCGTGACATCGTCGAGCTCGTCGACGTGATGCCCACGATTCTCGAACTCGCGGGCGTGCAACCTCTCCCGGATCTCCCGGGACGCTCCCTGGTCGAGCTCGCCCGCGGCGGGGGGCGTCGCGAGTCGACGGAGGGAGACGGGTCTCGGGTAGCGATGAGCTTCAGTGTCGGGCAGATCTCGTTCTGGGGAGCGGCCGTCTCAGGGGTGCTGCAAGCCACCCCGTCGGGTTCGGGTCAGCGCAGCCCGATGCCCATGCGCATCGCTGATGGGCGGGGAGAGGGGGTTGTCTCGGGAGCCCAGGCCGACGCGGCAAGAGCGGCTTTCGAGGCGGTTCGCCAGGCCCGCCTTCGCCCAGGCTGGACCTTCTGACGCCTGTCCTCCGCTCTTCCGCACGTCGTCGCCGTGCGCGGTCGCAGCACGACATGGCCTTGCAGACACGGGGGAGGAAGGCGAGAACAGGGCGCGAACCTCACAGGAAGCGGTTCTACCGTTGCGATCAAGCGCTATGGCGCTTCTCCAGGCGTCGCGTTCCAGACCCTGCCCGGGGTGAGCCGGCCGACATTGCAGAGAGGGGCTCGAACCATGAGCACAGTCAAGCGCAGAGACCCGCGTGCTGGTCGCACGATGCTCTTCATCCTGCTCGCGTGCAATGTCGTCTTCCTCGGATTGCTTCTCTCTCACCGCGCGATTCGCAAAGAGGCGGCCTCAGAGGCGCCCAAGGTCACCATGGTCGATCACGCCGCCGTGGTGTCGGGCGTGCAGACCCGCGTCGATGAGGCCGAGCTCCGACCGGAGGAGCGGGTGGTCGATCAGATGGGGTGGCAGTTCGATGTCGACAAAGCGCTGGCAGTCGCGCGAGAGAAGCATCGACCGGTCTTTCTCTTCGCAATGTACGGCGACCTCGACGGGAAATGTTGAGCGGGCGGATCAGGATTCAGGGCCGTGTCGCTCTGCAACAAGTACATCAGTGACCGCATCAACCGGCACTTCGTGCCGCTGTACATGACGCGCGAGAAGGCCGTCGAGTGGCTGGCGCCGCGTGGCGTGAAGCTGCGGGAGAACCACAACGTGGTGCTCATCGATGAAGGCGGCCGTCCCAGAAATCTCACGACGCGCTACATCCTCGACCATCCGGAGGCGCTGGCCCGCACGGTCGATGATCTCATCAAGGAGCTGAAGCTGGCGGAAGGAGAGCCCCTTCCAGCCTATGTGCATCCCGTTCCCGCGGGAGGGCTGTCGGTGCGCGTTGTCACCCGCTACCCGGGACGCGTGCCCGATTTTCGCCGGGACTGGATCGAGCTGAGCGCCGACGAGGTGCGCCAGCTCCTTCCCCCCGACGGCACCTCGACCTACGAGGTGCCCACCGCGATCACCCGCAAGGTGCTGGTGGCCTTGCGACCTGCGCCAGAGAACCCCGCCCCGGAACGCCTCTCGGAGAACGACCCCGAAGATCAGGCCATCGCGCGTCTGAGTCAGGCGGCCTTGCGCGCGCGAGTGGTGCAGACCACGGGCACGCAGCGCACGGTGAGCCTCGAAGGCACCTTTCACCTGGCCCCACGCGAGCAGTCGGCGCTGCGCACCGTTCGACGCGACGGCATTGAGCAACAGGGCGCTCCTTCCGAGGCTGAGCAGAAGACCGTGGGGCACTGGACCTACATCGTCGAGGCGAAAGCGTCGATACTCGGATTCCTCAGATACGACACCGCGACCAACAAGGTGAGCGAGATCGAGATCGTCACCGACAGCGCCTCCATGGTTCTGGGGCCGAGCAACGAGAGATTCGCCTACGCCGGCATGGCGAGGCTCTACAAGACGCAGTGAGTGACACCGAGGCGCCTCCGGCGTCGGCGCCCGTCCGATGCAGGCGATCGCCGCTCTGCCTCACCCTTCTCCTGTTCCTGGCGGCAGTCGCTCTGCTGGCAGGAACTGAGGCGTTCAAGCCCTCGTCCGCCCTGGAGCAGATGACACGGGTCTCGCGACGGGTGAGAGAGCTCGATCTGAGCCGTGCCGAGAGGCGCTGGGAAGAGATCGGATGGGCGCATGACCTCGATGCCGCTGTTCTGACCGCCCATCGAATGCATCGACCGATCTTCGTCTTCACGGTGAAGGGCGATCTCGAGGGGGCCTGTTGAACGGAGGGCGCCGCACACAGAGCCGTGTCGCTCTGCAACCCAGCCCTGGTGGAAGCCCTGAGCCGCTGCTTTGTCGCCGTGGTGGTCGATGTCGACAAGATTTCCGGTCAGTCGATGGTGGGCAGCGCGCAGGCGGCCCGAATCGGCCAGATCGTTCGACGCAGCATCGAGAGTGCTCCCAATCTTCCCACAGTCCGCTTTCACGTGTTCGAGGAGTCGGGTGAGGTGACCCAGATGCCGACCAACGGCCTGCCGGCGCAGGTGGTGTCGTATGCCCGCGAGCACCACCTCGCCGCGGGGGAGCCGGTTCGCTACCGCAGCAACGCCTCGTCTTCGCCCGGATCGGGGGGGCTGCAGCTGCGCGTGGTCTCGCGCTTCTCTCCATCGCTCACCCTGTCTGAAATCGGACGTCGTTACGCGCCCATCTTCGGCCTTCAGCAGTATCAGGCGCCAGGTCGTGACTGGATCGTGCTGCCGCTCTCCGCGGTCTCCGCGCTGCTTCCCGAGGGTAGGGAGTGGCATGATGTCGCGCCGAGCGTGGCGGCTTCCATCGTCTCGCACCTGTATCCCCCATTCCCGCCTCCGCAGAGGAGGGTGCACGAGACATCGATGCAGACGCGCGTGCTGTCGATGGGCGCTGGCCGAGAGACCATCGGGCTGAGGGCGACGTACGTTCTCGAGCAGCCGGGCGTTGATGGCGGCGCGTTGCGGCCATACCCAGAGAACTGGGTGCAAGGCGAGATGGAGGGCTTCATCGAGCTCGATCCCACGACGCACGTCGTCTCACGGTTCGAGCTCGCGTCCACGCGGTCGGTCGACTGTGCCCGCGATGGACGCCGGTACCCGTTCAGCGTGTGTGCCCACCTTGTTCCAGCACAGGGCGACAGCGCATGTCCCTGACAGATCCACCGCCGGAAGCAGCGCCATCCGTGCCTCCCGCTTGCGCAACGACGAGCACGAAGCCCCGTGGCGGTCGCGGGGGGAGATTGCGCGCGACTGCGTTCATGCTGCTTCTTGTGGCCCTCGAGCTGCTCTGTGCGGAGGCCATCGCGAGCCACTACGTGGAGGCTCCCGTGGGGCTGCATCGCGCCCATGCGACACGTTTCTGGACGCTCAATCCAGGGCGCTGGTTCGACGGTCAGTGCCGCGACTTCGTGAACGTGAGCTCTATCGGGATTCGCGGTGCAGAGCCCGAGGCAGGGAAGGCCGACCTGACGGTTCTGCTCTTGGGTGACTCCTGCATCTTCGGAGCCGGTCTGAAGGATTCGGAGACCCTCGATCGCACGCTCGAGAAGGAGCTTGCGCGCGTGACCGGACGTCGCGTTCGTGTGTTCAACGGGGGGTGCAATGGCTATTCCAGCAGACAGGGGCTCGATCTCCTGGCTGAGCTGGGTCCGAAGCTCAAGCCGGACATCGTGGTTCTCGAGTACATGTACGGAGACGCCATGCCAGACACGGTTTCAGATGCCGTGCGACGGGGCAGTCCGTTCGTATCGTCGCTGCGCTCCCTCCTCTGGAGGAGCAGCATCTACACCTGGCTGCGTCAGCGCCTGGT
>RGZZ01000161.1 GCA_010028905.1 Pseudomonadota bacterium
ACAACGTGACCCTCACCTACGATCCGTCGACGCTGGGGGCCTACCTCGCCCTCTTCGGGCCGGTGCGCCTGCAGACGCTCTCGGTGGTGAACTTCTGACCGCGCTGAATCGAGCGTCGCAGGCACTCACCGCCCGATAGGTCGTCTCTTTCACGGCAGGCATTGTCTTTTGGGGCTCGAAACACGACAACATGCGTGTGAACGACCCTCAGTCCACTGCTTTGTGCGGCGTGCGAACGATGCACAGGGTGCAGCGGGGCTTCTCGTTGCTCGAGCTCATCGTGTCCATCGGCATCATCGGGGCGTCGCTCATCCTCGTGGTGGGCATCTTCACCGTGCTCATCAGCGGGAGCCAGAAGGCCTCAGACCTCACCAGCGGAAGCGTCGTGGCCGATGGTCTTCTGTCGCAGAGCATCTATCAGGTCAACAGCTCGTCGCTGGCCCTCACCATCTTCAACCAGGTCTACAGCACGCCCTATCTCTTTCGGGGCGGTACCTACCAGCTGAACAACACGGTCTACTTCTACAAGATCTATCTCACCGACGTGCAGGCGGGAAACGCGGATCTGAAGTGGTCGGGGGTCGACAACGGGAACGGTGGTGACGCCAACCTGAAGCGCTTCGACGCGGTGGTGTGGTGGAACGACGCCTCGGCGGCCGCCCAGACGAGTGCCTCGAACCTGTCGAAGAACCAGTCTGCGCAAGCCCAGGGACAAGGGGTTCAGGAGGTTCATCAGATGCGCATCTTGTGGCCCAATGGCACATTCTGACCGCTTTACGGCCGCGCGCGCTCGCGGCGCCACCCTCATCGAGGTTCTCGTGGGGTGCGGCGTGTTCACGTTCCTCATGCTCTCGTCCATCGCCATCATGAACATCGGCACGGGCGGGTATCGGGGCGTCGAGTCGAAGGCCGACGTGGCCCGTCAGCTCAACAAGTTCGAGGCTGACATCACCACCGAGCTGAAACGAGCCTCCCGCGCGAGCGTGGGGGTCTACACACCGACGTCCGACTATCGATGGGCCCTGTGGTTCACCACCAACATGAACGCACTCGACGCGGTCGACGCCACCCTCAACCCGACCGTTCCTCTGGGCAACTCGCTCATTCCCATGACCGACCCGAACGGCGACCCTCTCCCGCAGCGCTACATCCTGTACTATGTGACCCGCATGGATCGCACGCTGCACGAGAAGGAATACGGGTACGCCTGCCAGTCGTACGGCAACGACACGGGCCCGGATACCACCTGCCCGCACAAGTGGATCGTGAAGAAGGAGGTCTATCTCAAGCAAGGGCAGACCTCGGGCAACGACACCATCGGGGTGCAGAGCGATCCGCAGTCGGTCACCAACCTGCAGGCCACGTCGCTGCACCTGCTGCGAGACTCTCCCAGCGTCACCCTCTCCGCGCTCACCAACCAGTGCGACTCCGTGAACGTGGGGAGCGTGGTGCACCGCGCACAGGTGGTGGCGCAGAACGTGCTCAGCTTCGAGATCACCCGCCTGGCCCTTGCGTCTGACACCCTGTCATCGCCTGTGGTCAGCGCCAACGGCCCCATCGTGCTCTTTGACGTGAAGGTCTTCAAGACGCTGCAGGCGGGGCGTCACAGCAGCGCGGGTGCCGCGAGCGTGGCCAGCGTGCAGTTCTCGTCGTCTCAGTCGACGCCGGCCGGCAACCTCATCGACGTGTCGAGCAGCGTTGACGCCACCGGCACGGTCACCGTTCACACCAACAGCTCGATGTCGAGCTCGGCATCGGCTTTCACCATACAGCTCGACAATCGTGTCATCCCGCAGAATCCGTGAGCAAGCAGGAGGAGAACATGGGCAGCAGCGCCATCTCAACCGTGAAGCGGGTCGCACGCACCCGTCGCGGGGTCTACCTGATCTCCACCCTGCTCCTGCTCACCTTCCTGGTCATGCTGGGCGGCGCCGTGGCAGTCTCGTTCCAGCAGGGCCTGGCGTCGTCGAACAGCTTCAACAACCGCCAGCTTGCGCTGAACGCCGCCATGAACGGCCTCACCTATCTGCAGGCCCGCCTCGAGTCGAATCCCAGCGTCTATGGCCCTGGCTATCACTCGACCTCGAATCCGTACCTGTTCAAGACCCTCGACGGCACCTTCAGCGTGCGCGAGTCTCAAGACACCACGTCAAAGGCGGTGAATGTCTGCGGTTTCATGAGCACGTCGGTGTCGGGCGTCGCGGGTGCGGGTGACGCCACCACCTACACCCTCTTCCGCGCCTCGTTCAACGGGTCGTACAGCACGTTCTCTGCCATGCCCCAGAAGGTTTCGTGGTCGTTTGTGAACTTCAACGGCGTCAGCTGGCAGAATGCGCTCGGCGACATGCCCTACGTGTCGATGAACAACCTGCTCCGCTCGTCGCAGCTCACCGCGGGCTCCTCGTACACCGCTTCGGGTGGCATCTTCAAGACCGTGCCTGGCGGAACGGCTGACGTCATCGTCGAGGGCATGGTGGTCACCTCTGACGGTACGATCATCACCCGTCGATCTGTGGAGTGCATGTACGACCTCAACGGCATGCAGTCGACCAGGTCTGCGGGGGCGGCCACCGCCGCCACCGACATGAACCTCAATGTGTACCAGTCGACGACCAGTGGTGGCGCACTGAACGTGGGGGCGGCCACCACGGTCAACGAGTCGCTCGCGGGCAATGCCGGACTCGCCGCGAACAATGGCAACATCAACATCACGGGCGTCGATGTGTCGACCTCGACCACCTCGATTCCCGGGTACTCCGCAACCTCGAAGGCATCGCTGAACGGCAGCGGCCGAGCCCTCACGTACAAGGGAACCGGCCAGACCGTGCCAGCCTCCATCACAACCAGCACGCAGAACCAGAACCTGGTGCAAGACCTGGCCATCGCGCCCCCATCGGTGCAGGTGAGCGACCTCCCGACCCAGGCGACGCCCGCGACGCTCGCGGCGGGCACGTGGGTGGTGTGGAACAATGCGGTCTATCACTACCCTGTCGACTACGATACGAGCGTCTCGCTGAACACCCAGGCCAGCGGCCCTACAGCCAAGGGATGGTCCGGCGGAACAGGCGGGAGCGCCCCCACCTACAATGGCGTCGGACCTGATGCCCAGACCCTGCCCGCCGGCGTGGCCTTCGACAACAAGACCAACACCCTCACCGTCAGCAGCGACGTGCTGGTGAGCTCGGCCAACGGGGCAAACGGCTTCGCCTTTGTGGTGGCGCCGAACTCGAACCAGTCGGCCACGGGGACCAACTCGGCCAATGTGGGCAGCGCGCAGGTCGTCTTCGATGCGTCGAGCGGTTCCACGCCCCAGCTGCGCTCGCCCGGTAGCGTGGCGGTCATGGGCAATGTCACGGGGCAGGGCGCGGTGGTTACCACGGGCCTCTCGGCAGGCAGCGCGAGCGCCGGTGACATCACCGTGGTCGGGAAGAGCTCTCTCGACCCCCGCTCTGACAGCGGGGTGGCGCTCTACTCGGCAGGCGACGTGAACATGCTCCAGCTGAGCTACGCCCAGTCTCCGTCCACGGTTCCTTCGGTGGGCACCACGCTCTCCAACGCGGGCGTCAGCGCCGGCAGCGGTGCTTCCGGAAACATCACGGGGGTGAACATCACCAGCGAATCGGCCGCGGTCTACAGCGCCTTGACGCAGGCCATGCAGGTCAAGTCCGGCCAGCTCTCGAGCAGGCTCTCCTACGACGCGGCCTCCCTTCAGTACTCCTTGAACCTTGCGTGGGACAACTGGTATTCGGCCGCCAAGACCATAAAAGACGCCAACCCGGTCACCGTGACCTACATGGGCACGACCTATTCCGGCAAGCTCAAGGACGTGCTCTACAAGATCGCTGACGCGTCGGGAGACGGTACCTCCAAGTGGTGGATCAAGGAGCACTCCTCCACGGCCATCGGAGGGTTCCTCGTCACGGGAATGGGCAATGTGACCACCCCCCTCATCTCGGCCAGCGGGTTCACCACCACCGGAAGCGGCGGAACCTGGTTCAGCAAGACCTCGACCTTCTCCGCCTCCACCTTTGCCAGCTATCAGTCGAGCGGCACCAACGTGACGACCACGACGGCCACCGCGTCTCCGGGAACGAGCACGGGAACCGTGGCTCCGGCGGCTCTGAACCAGACGTTCTCGGGTCTTGTCTACGCCTCGAAGAACCTGAACATGCGCAACGCCCTGGGCAACATCTCGGTGAACGGCATGGTGGTGGCCTACGGTGGAACGCCGGGCAGCACCTCGTACGGCACGAACGGCGGCTCGCTCAACCTCTCGGCAAATGCGGTCTCCCTGCTCTACGATCCCAGCACCCTGGGCCCATACCTCTATCTCTTCGGCGGGGTGAAGCTGCGCGTGGGGAGCCTGGCGAACTTCTGACCTGCTTCGCCGCCGCTCTTATGCATACGAAACGCTAATGCCCGACGGGGAACCGTGGCTCGAATGCGGGCGTTTCTCGTACAGGAGCAGCGCGACCGAACCTTCGTCGCGGCAGGCTCTTCGACGAGGCGCTGGCAGGGCCCATGGCGTGCCAGGCGACCGTGTTCAGAGGAGGTTTCGAGATGAGATTCGACAAGCTCACCGTGAAGTCACAAGAGGCGCTTCAAGCCGCCGTGCGCATGGCCGAGGAGCGCGGACACCAGGAGGTTCAGCCGGAGCACGTTCTCTTCGCGCTGCTCGAGCCAGCCGACGGCCTCGTGCGCCCCGTGCTGCAGCGCATCGGGGTCGACATCGTGGCGCTGCAGGCGGCTGCCGCCGATGCGGTGTCGCGTCTGCCCCAGGTGCACGGATCGGGCCGTCAGGCCGCCCTGTCGCAGCGCGCGGCCAAGATGCTCGAGCGCGCCTTCGACGAGGCCAGTAAGATGGGCGACGAGTTCCTCTCCACCGAGCACGTGCTCATCGGCATGCTCGCCGAGCGTGACGCGGGCAATGTGGCGGGGCGGCTGCTCGCGAGCGCCGGTGTGACGCCGGAAGTCTTGATGAAGGTGCTCGCCGAGCTGCGCGGCACCCACCGGGTGGCCGACCAGAACCCGGAAGACAAGTTCCAGGCCCTGCAGAAGTACGGGCGTGACTTCACAGAGCTGGCCCGTCGCGGCAAGCTCGATCCGGTCATCGGGCGCGATGACGAGATCCGTCGCGTGATGCAGGTTCTCTCGCGCCGCACCAAGAACAACCCCGTGCTCATCGGCGAGCCCGGCGTGGGCAAGACCGCCATCGTCGAGGGCCTGGCCCAGCGCATCGCCGCGGGCGATGTGCCCGAGAGCCTGAAGGGGCGCCGCCTCATCTCCCTCGATGTGAGCGGCATGGTGGCGGGCGCCAAGTACCGCGGCGAGTTCGAGGATCGCCTGAAGGCCGCCCTCAAGGAGATCACCGCGGCGCAGGGCGAGGTGGTGGTGTTCATCGACGAGATTCACACCCTGGTCGGGGCGGGCGCCGCGGAAGGGGCCATGGACGCCGCCAACATGCTCAAGCCTGCCCTCGCCCGCGGCGAGCTGCGCTGCATCGGCGCCACGACGCTCGACGAGTACCGCAAGCACATCGAGAAGGACGCCGCCCTCGAGCGTCGCTTCCAGCCCGTGATGGTGGGTGAGCCTTCGGTCGAAGACACCATCGCCATCCTGCGCGGGCTCAAGGAGAAGTACGAGGTGCACCACGGCGTGCGCATCCGCGACGCCGCGCTGGTGGCCGCGGCCACGCTCTCGAACCGCTACATCACCGAGCGCTTCCTGCCCGACAAGGCCGTCGATCTCATCGACGAGGCGGCGTCTCGGCTCAAGATCGAGATCGACTCGATGCCCACCGAGATCGACCAGCTCGAGCGGCGCATCATGCAGCTCGAGATCGAGAAGACCGCGCTCTCACGCGATGACGACGCGGCCACCCGTGAGCGCCTGTCGAAGGTCGAGGGCGAGCTTGCCTCTCTGCGTGAGTCGTCGAGCGAGATGCGGGCGCAGTGGCAGAACGAGCGTGACTGCATCAGTCGCTCGCGCGCGCTGAAAGCGCGCATCGAGGCGCTGAAGGTCGACGAGCAGAAGGCCGAGCGCGCGGTCGACCACGCCAAGGTGGCCGAGATCCGCTACGGGCTCGTGCCCGATCTCACGCGCCAGATGGAGGCCGAGAACCAGCGCCTCGCCGAGCTGCAGAAGACGCAGCGCTTCCTCAAGGAAGAGGTCGACGAAGAAGACGTGGCCCAGGTGGTGGCGCGTTGGACCGGCATTCCCGTGGCGCGCATGCTCGAGGGCGAGCTCAAGAAGCTGCTCGCCATGGAGGAGCGCCTCGAGCTGCGCGTCGTGGGGCAGAACCACGCCATCGAAGCGGTGGCGAACGCCGTGCGCCGCTCTCGCGCGGGGCTGGGCGATGAGAACCGCCCCACGGGGTCGTTCATCTTCCTGGGCCCCACGGGCGTGGGAAAGACCGAGCTGGCGCGCGCCCTGGCGGAGTTCCTGTTCGACGACGAGCGCGCCATGGTGCGCATCGACATGTCGGAGTACATGGAGAAGCACGCCGTGTCTCGCCTTCTCGGCGCCCCTCCAGGGTATGTGGGCTACGACGAGGGCGGCCAGCTCACCGAGGCGGTGAGACGCAGGCCCTACAGCGTGCTGCTCTTCGACGAGATCGAGAAGGCGCATCCGGACGTGTTCAACGTGCTGCTGCAGCTGCTTGACGATGGTCGTCTCACCGACGGTCAGGGACGCACGGTCGACTTTGGCAACACCATCGTCATCATGACCTCGAACATCGGCTCGTCGTGGATACAAGAGCTGGGCGCGCGTGACGAGGGCGCCATGCGCAACCGCGTCACCGAGGCGCTGCGTGAGCACTTCCGGCCCGAGTTCCTCAACCGCATCGACGAGACCATCATCTTCCACGCGCTCGAGCGCGGCCAGATCGATTCGATCATCGACATCCAGCTGCAGCGCCTGTCGAAGCGCCTGGCAGATCGCAAGATCACCTTGCGCCTCGCCACCGACGCACGCGCCTATCTTGCGGAGCAGGGCTACGATCCGGTGTACGGCGCGAGACCGCTGAAGCGGGCCATCCAGCGACTCATCCAAGACCCGGTGGCCATGGCGCTGCTCGGCGGGACGGTCAAGGAGGGCGACGCCATCGAGATGCGCTTGAAGGCGGACGCCAGCGGTCTCGAGCCCGTGGTGCTCGTGCCCGTGACGGTGTAGGGGCCCGCGCGATCAGTACGGCGAGTCGATCTCGATGGTCTGGTCCGGCGCGTCGAGGGTGCGCGTGAACGTGCGGCTGATCTCCTGGGCGCTCGCATCGCGTGCCCAGGTCACGCGCACGCTGTACGTGACGCCCACGGTGGCCCCGGCACAGTCGATGGTCACCGAGGCGCCGCGCTGGTCGTGGGTCCACGATCTCTGCCAGCGCGGGGTGGCGCGAGCGGGAAGGGCCGGCGTGATCGCAAGCCACAGTGCAAGAAGGGCAGCGGTCGGGCGTGTGGGCATGCGGCGGGGTTCGACGGATGCGGCAGGGGGGCCTATTGCGCGCGCAGCCCGCGCACAGGAGACCGCCATGCGTGGCGCGTAGTCCCGAGGCATGACCACCCCGCCCGAGCAGCTCGACCTCTTCGCCGCGCGACACGAACCGCCGAGCGCGCCAGCCTCTCGCCTGCGCATCGCGACCTGGAACGTGAACGGCGTTCGCGCTCGCGAGAAGCAGGTGCTCGAGTATCTCGAGACCGAGCAGCCTGACGTGCTCTGCCTGCAAGAGCTCAAGGCCGATGCATCGCAGGTTCCCGGCAGCCTCACCGGTCTCGACACCTACGCATGCTTCTGGCACGGGTCTGGCGGGTATTCCGGCGTGGGTCTGCTGGTGCGTCGCGGGGCCACGGTCGAGATGCCGCAGTTCGCTCATCCTGCGTTTGACTTCGAGAACCGCATCGTCACGGCGACGTTCGATCGCCTCACGGTGGCGTCGATCTACGTGCCCAACGGAGGCAAGGATCTCGACGCCAAGATGCGCTTTCTCGAGGCCCTCGACAGCTGGGTGGCTCACGAGCGGGCGGCAGGTCGCTCCCTCGTGCTGTGCGGCGACATGAACGTGACCCGCGCTGATATCGACGTGCATCCGAAGGAGCGTCGGGTGAGCAAGCCGGTCATCGGCCAGCTGCCGGAGGAGCGCGCACTCTTCGAGCGCATGCTCGCACACGGCATGGTTGACGCGGGTCGTCACCTCGCGCCGGAAGATGACGCCATGTTCACGTGGTGGCCCCCCTGGCGTCAGATGCGCCAGCGCAACATCGGCTGGCGCATCGACTACGTCGTGATCAGCAGCGATCTCATGGAAGGGCTCGAGCGCTGCGTTGTGCGGCCGGCCTTCGGCACCAGCGACCACGCGCCGGTACAGGCCGATCTTGCGCGTGCCGGGGTGCAGGCACCGCTGTCGTGAGCGCCGGCAGTTTCCCGTTGGCGCGGGCCAGGGCTCAGTGTGTGGCGACCGCTGCCGGTGCGGCGGTCGGCGCCTTTCCAGGCAGGTTCTGGGCCCACCACGCCTCGGCCTGACGCGCGCTCCAGGGCCTCGGCAGCGCGATGGCGGCCAGGCGGTCGAACACCTCGCGCGCGCTCTGCGGGCGCTTCTCGGGGGCTTTCTCGAGGCACTGCATGACGAGCGCCTCCAGCTCGGGGGGGAGCACCTTGTTCACGCGCTTCGATGGGGGAACGGGTGTGGTCTGCACGTGGTCGATGAGCACCTGGGTCGTGGCACGCTCCTCAAAAACGAGAACGCCCGTGAGCATGTAGTAGGCCACGCAGCCGAGGGCGTAGATGTCGGTGTGGGGGGTCACGGTCTCTCCTCGCGCCTGCTCTGGCGCCATGTAGGCAGGGGTGCCGTAGACCAGGCTCGTGCGGCTCAGCTTGACGGCTTCCGGACCGTCTGTCGATGCGGTCTTCACGAGCCCGAAGTCGAGTATCTTGATGAAGTCGTACTGCGTGCCGAGGTGGCACACGTAGAGGTTGGCGGGTTTCACATCGCGGTGGACGAGCCCCGCCTGATGGGCCTCCTCGAGCGACTCGCAGGCCTGCATGAGCAGCCACACGGCGCGGGCGGGGGCGATGGGGCCGAAGCGCTCGACCAGGGCCTCGACGTCGAGACCCTCGAGGAGCTCCATCACGTAGTAGAACGCACCGTCATCGGCGGTGCCGAAATCGTAGAGCACGACGGTGTGGGGAGAGCGAAGTCCCGCGGTGGCCCGTGCCTCGCGCTCGAACCGGGCAAGCGCGTTCAGATCGGCGTCGGCCTTTCCCGGGCTCGGGCGGATGAGCTTCACGGCCGCGGGTCGCGCCAGCAGCCTGTGGTGGGCGCGCCAGACCTCGCCCATGCCCCCGACACCGAGGCGGGCATCGAGGGTGTAGCTGCCCAGGTCGCGTGCGTCAGCGGCGTCAGCGGCCAGCTGGGTGAAGACCAGCGACGGCACGATGGCCAGGGCTCCCGCGATGTAGTTGTCGAGGAACAGCATGGCCATGTCATAGTGGGGGAGCGGATGTGGCTCCTCGCCCAGGGCAACGGCCAGCGTGTAGGCCAGAGGGCCCATCGACGCCGCGCAGAAGCCTGCCGCCAGCGCTTTCAGCGGGGGCGTGGGCACCAGGGCCGGGAAGAGCACGATGACGAGGCATGCCCACGAGATGCCGCCCTGGCGCACGTGCATGGCGCCGTTGGGAACCGAGAACTCCATGTACGACAGGGTGAGGGCGATGAGCAGCTCGTAGGCGGTGGCCACGCCGAGCATCAAGCCCAGGGGGATCTTTCGCCGATGGCACGCCGCCGAGAGCGCGAACGAGAGCACCACCGTCAGTCCGTCGATGCACACCCACGTGTCGCTTGTGAGGTATCCCAGGAAGCGCTCGCCGATGAGCAGCAGCAGCACCACGCCAATGGCGAAGCTTGCAATGCCGAGGCGGCGCGAGGTGTCGAGCTTGACGTTGGCGGGAACCACTCGCCGCAGCCTGCGCGCGTCAGGGGGATGGGACGGGGGAGCGCCC
>RGZZ01000162.1 GCA_010028905.1 Pseudomonadota bacterium
CCCCCCGCCTCTTTGCTTTCCGTGGTCTGGCGCGACTCAGACTGGCGCCCGGCCGAGTGCCTCCGCGGCGAGAGCGCGTGACAGGGACATCGCGCTCTCGCGAAGGGCGACGCGCAGATCAGATCGGGCGGGCCGTCGACGAAGGGGTGGCCTCGATGGCAGCGCCCGCATCTTGATCTGACGCGCGACTGGCCTGCGCTTCTCGGTGTCGGGTGATCAGGTCGCGCCGGATCCAGGCGAGGTTCTCGAAGATGCGCACGCCGAAGGTGACGAGGGCGGCGAGGTACAGGTCTACGCCGAGGCGTGTTCCCATGAGAACGAGCACGGCGGCGAGGAACGCGTTCGAGACGAAGCCGGACGCAAACACGAGCACGTCGTACTTCTCCTCGATGTCGGCGCGTACCGCGCCGATCACCGAGTCGAGACCGGCCAGGAATGCCACCGCCACATAGCGCGTGAGCTCGGGAGGCACGCGATAGGGCAGCAGCCAGCCGATGACGATTCCCAGGATGATGCCTACGACGGCAATCACTTCGCGCTCACCGGCTCGGCGTAGCGAAAGCCGCCGCTTCCCTTGAACTCTGGCAGCTCGATGTCCTTGCGCTTCACGATGTCAACCCGCACCCCTTTGGCCAGGCTGGCCGACAAGCTTGCCAGCACACCGTTGGGCATGCGCAGCGCGGTGTCGAGGGTCTTCTGGTCGCCGATGGCGCGTATCATGTAGGGAGGCGCAAGGCGAACCGCGTTCACGAGCACCGTGGGCCCCACGCATCGAACAGATGTCGACGTCACCACCCGCTGGTCGTTGATGGCGACCGCTTCAGCGCCGGCTGCCCAGAGCTCGTTCACGAACGACTGGATGTCGACATCGTGCACGATGAAGAAGTACGCGTCATCGGTGGGACCCGGTTTCTGCAGGGAGTCTTCAAGCCGGACCTCAACGCCCGGGCCCTTCACCGGCACGAGTCCTGCCTGCATTCGGGCCTTGTCGACCTCTTCCTTGAGCAGGTTCAGGGCTTCCTGGGTCTGCTTGCGACCTTGCTCGCTGAGAAGGGTCTCGTAGCGGTCTTTCTGCTCTCGCGTCTCCTTGAGGTCGTTCATGAGCTTGTTGCGCTCGGTTTCCTGGTACATGAGCATGCGGCTCAGGTTGTTCACGTTGTCTTGCGCGAGGGGGTTGCCCAGGTCTCGCTGCGTGCGGAACTGCAGCGTCACGAGAATGCCCAGCACCACCGAGGCGCAGATCATGGGGAGATGCCACGTGATATCGCGCCTGCGCGTGCGCAGGGCGGTTGTGGTCTCCTTCACCGATTCGCTCAAGCTCATGCGTGTCAGCCTACTGCTGCTTCTCTTCCTTTGTCGCTGTCTCGGCCTGCACCAGCATGTAGCCCACGGCGGGGTCGTTGTATCGCAGGTCGATGTAGCTCACCGGACGCTCCTCCAGCGCGAGTCGCCCGGTGAGCGCCTGCAGCACCGCAAACTTGTACGGTGCGCGCTCGGCTCCGCCGAGACGAACCTCGATGGGGCGATCGAGAAGGTCTATGCTGAGGAACAGCTGCCCCTGGGCGTCGGCGCGCAGCTCACGCACGCTGGCGGTCATCTCGGGGGGGATGGCCGCCAGTGTCTCTCGCACGGTCGACACCAGCGTGCTCGACAGCCGATGGCCCACGAGCAGGGGGGTGGAGACGAGCACGCGCGGAAGGCTGTCTTCGCCGCGAGCGCCAGCGGGCGCGAGCACCATGCCGTCATCAGACATCACGAACCAGCCCGTCGGGAAGGTGCCCGCGCGAAGCGGGTCTGCCACGGCAAGCGCGGGGGTTCGCTCGTGCACGCGGATCTGGATTCGCCCGGGCATGTAGCGGCGCACCGCAGCATCTTTCACCCAGTGCAGGGTGTGCACCCGCTCCTCCACGTTCCGCAGGGGCACCGAGAAGAGAGGGCCCTGCAACGAGACCGCAGCCTGGGCGCGGATGGTGGCGTCGCTCAGGCGATCGTTTCCCACGACCTCTACCGCTCTCACGCGGAACATGTCAGAGGTGAAGAAGACGACCTGCGCCACGCAGAAGACGGTCAGCAGGAAGGCTTTGCGCGTCGAAGCGCTGGCGCGCGGGCGGCGAATGGGGAATTTGCTTGTGCGTGCGGCCATCTGCAGCCCTCATCATCTGCTCCCTGCGCGGTGGGTTGCCTGAGTGGCGGCGCGGGAGCGTGCGTCAGCGTCGAAATCTTGTATTTCTTTCAAGGGCGGGCTTTTTCCTGTCAATGCGACAGAAGACTTCTGAAAGGGTTCCGCAATCGGTGCGCGGTGGAGCGCCAGACGACGGTCAGCACGCTCCGGAACGCTTCGTGAGAACAGCCGAGGCCCCTGCCGCGAAGAGGGTCTGGCTTCGTTTCGCACAGCAGGGCGCGAGTCCCATGGGGCCCTTCAGTGAGGGCGCTGACCCTGCTCGAAGCGATGCAGCTCGTCTTGGTGGCAGGCTGCGATCTCGGTGCGGGTGCCATTCGCCGACACGCGATGCAGGCCAAGCTCCGGGGATACGACGCGACCCACGTGAAAAGCCTCGATGGCAGCCGCGCTGCAAGCCTGGAGAAGCGCCTCGACATCGATCTCATCGACGCAGAGCAGCAGCGTGCCAAAGCTCAGCAAGCGCCACGGGTCGAGCCCCAGCGACGTGCAGATCGCCTGCGTCTCCGGTCGCACGGGCACGGCACTCTCGTCGATCTCGACGCCAACCTCGGCCAGGCGGGCGAGGTCGTGGAGCGAGGCCACGAGACCGCCGTCGGTGAGGTCGTGCATGGCGTGGGGATGGCCTTGCGCCATGGCGACGCGAACCGCGGGCACGATGCTTCGCCTCGCGGGTTCCAGAAAGGCCCTGGCCTGCTCGACCACCGTCGCAGGAACGCCGTGACGCTCGAGCGCAGCGCTGTGTCGCTGGGCCAGCAGCCCTGTGCCGTACTCGCCGCAGGCGCCGATCATCACGATGGCGTTTCCCTGGCGGGCGCTACGCGTCGCGGTGAGCCGGAAGGTGGTGATCTCACCGATCATCGTGCCCACGGCAACGGGCTGGGTGACCTGTTCGGTGACCTCGGTGTGCCCTCCGATGAGCTCGGCTCCCACGGCCAGACAGGCGTCGCTGACCTGGTGGAACACCGCTTCGATGGCTGACGGATCGGCTGATTGCGGGGGGAGCAGCAGGGTGAACAGGAACCAGGAAGGGTCTGCCCCACGCGTTGCCACGGCGTTTGCGTTGCGGTGGACCACCTCGTGCCCGAGTCGTTCCACCTCGTCGATCACGGGATTCATGGCGGTGACCGTGCACGGGAGGCGCGAGAGCACAGCCGCTGCATCTTCGCCTGGAGCGGGGGGGGTGAGCACGCGGCGAGAGCGTGCGCCGAAGCGCTCGAGAAGCTCGCCGAGCATCGGCGCCGGCACCTTGCCCAGGCCGAGTGATGGGCTTTGCATGCTGGCGAGGTTCGCGGGGTTGCGCGAGCCGTCCTGTTGAAATGGGTAGAGGAAACCGGGTACTGAGGAGAATAACTAACGCTTTCTGATGAGGATCGGCATCTACACGGAGATCTATCGTCCGGTACTGAACGGCGTCGTCGTCTCCGTTGAGTCCTTCCGTGAGCAGCTGCAACGTCAGGGGCACGAGGTCTACGTCTTCACGCCAGACTACATGTCGTACCCCGAGCCCTTCGTGGTCCCGTTCCACTCGCTGCCCCTGCCGACCCGCACGCCCTATCGCTTCGCCACCCCCTTCCGCAAGCGCGGCAGCATCCCCCGACTCGATGTCGTCCACGCACAGACCCCTTTCATGACAGGGCTGCTGGCCTGGAGCCACGCGCACCGGCTCGACGTGCCCCTCGTCTTCACGTATCACACGCGTCTCGTCGACTACCATCACTACCTGCCGCTCAATCCCAGCGTGAGCAAGAGCTTTCTGGTGTGGGTGAGTCGCACGTTCAGCAACATGGCCGACCGGGTTGTGGTTCCGGCCGCCCCGATCAAGAGCCTGCTCGAGTCATACGGGGTCAGCACGCCCATCGATGTGGTGCCCACAGATGTGCGGATGCGCACTGCTTCGCGTGACGCAGGCCTTCGCGTGCGCGCGGCGCTCGGCATCCCGCCGTCTCACCGCGTGCTGCTGAATGTCGGGCGCCTCGCCCGCGAGAAGAACCTCGGCCTTCTGCTCGACGCCTGTGCGCGTGCGCGCGACGAGCGCACGCATCTCGTGCTCGTCGGAGACGGCCCGTCCCGGGAATGGCTCGAGGCGCAGGTGAGCGAGATGGGAGCGGCCGCCTGGGTGCACCTCGCCGGCCCCGTCGACCACGCGGAGATCCCCGCGTGGTATCGGGCCGCCGACCTGTTCGTGTTCACCTCGCTCACCGAGACCCAGGGGCTGGTGGTGGAAGAGGCCCTCCAGCTGGGAGTGCCTACCCTCGCCATCGGAGCAGGCGGGGTCATCGACGCAGTCGGGCGGTGGGACGGCGGACGTCTCGTCGAGCCGTGTGACGATGTTGCCGCGCTCACCGAGCGATACGCGACGGCGCTGAAGGCGCTGCTCGAGAGCGGCGACCTCACCGACCTCCGCCGCGCGGCCGAGCGCAACATCAGTGCCCACGACGAAGACACGGGCACCGAGCAGATCCTTGGCGTCTACGAGACGGCCATCGGTGCCCATCGACGTGTGCGTCGCGTAAGTGCCCGCAGGTTTCTGCAGCTCCAGAAATGAGGGGGGTTCGCGTCTCCCTCGAGCAACGTCCGCGCAGGGCGCTCGGACAGTACTACACGCCCGTTGAGATCGCCGCCTTCGCCGTTCGCACGCTGGCCCGTCATGGCGCCCTTGATGCCGCGTCGGTGCGCGTCATCGATCCGGCCGCGGGGCCCGGGCTCTTCCTCGAGGCCGTCACCGACGTGCTTGCCTCGGCAGAGGTCATCGGTCTTGATGTCGATCCGAGGGTCGAAGGAGGCCATGTTCGCGTCGGCAACGGTCTGGTCGATGTGCCGGAAGTCGGGGTGACCGAGGGGGCCTTCGAGGTGGCGGTCGGCAATCCGCCTTATGGTGGACTCGGGCTCATCGAGCTCTCCCGTCTTGCGCGAGGAGAAGGGCAGGACAGCGACTGGCGGGTCGCAGAGGCGGTGGCTCGTCTCCGCGCGCTCGCCGCTTCCCTGGGCCCGGTGCCTCGCGCGCTGCACGCGCGCCAGCTCACTCCAGCGGTGCGCCGCTGGCTCGACCGAGCATTCCGCCATCCCATCGAGATGCTCTTCCTCGAGCGCTTCGTGCGCCTTCTGAGGCCTGGAGGCTGGATGGCCGTGGTCGTTCCGGAAGGCGTCCTTGCGAATGCGCGCGCCGCTGATCTGCGCGCCTTCCTCTCCCAGCACGGCCGGGTGGCGGCGATCATCGGCCTGCCTCGGGTCTTTGCCAAGGCTGGCGCGGCTGCGCGCACGGCATTGCTCGTCTATCAGCGCGAGCCCTCGATGGCGGGCGACGTCGCCGTCTCCGACGTCGATCTCGAGTGGACCCCGCGTGGACAGGTCTCGCGGCGACGCGTCGACCTCACGAGCTACCTCGCCGCGCCGCCCACGGTGACGGTTTCATGGTCGGTGCTGCGCGATCAGCGCTGGGATCCCCAGTTCTGGGATCCGCGCTGGGCCTCGCCGCTCACCGGCATGGCAGATCTTCCGACCCGGCCGCTGGGAGACTTCATCGAGCACCTCACCTACGGCCCCATCGTCACGCGGATCCGCCCTCGGGACCTGCCCGGCGATGTGCCAATCCTCAGCCAGGGGCAGATCGAGGAGAGCGGGATCGTCCTGCACGCATCGCCGCGTGTCGCGGCCGGTTCGGTGTTCGACCCTCCGCGGTGCAGGGTGAGGCGTGGCGACCTTCTCTTCCCGCGCAGCGGTGCGGGCTCGCTGGGACGCAACCGGCTCGCGGTCTTCGATGGAGAGGCCCCGGTGGCGCTCGGCTGCTTCGTCGACCTGATACGCCTGCGCGGCGTGTGCGCCTGGTTCGTATGGATCTTCTTGAAGACCCGCTTCGGCTGGGGGCAGGTGAAGCGTCTCATAAACGGGGTGGGGATGCCCAACATCAGCTTCGATGAGATCCGTTCCATCCGGATTCCCTGCGTGGACGAGGCCTTCCAGCGTGAGGTCGAGGCGCGCTGGCGACGCGACGTGCTTCCCGCGCACCTCAGGCTCTTGCGGTCCCTCGAGGCGGAGGCGCAGGTTGCGGCCGCGCGCGCAGAAGCAGAGGCTCACATGCGGACGCTGGTGGAATGGGTCGAGCACGCTCTCTCGGGTGGAGCGGGGGCGCCTCTTGAGACCGCTGCTGCGGCGTGCACACGCACGGCTTCGCGTGAAGGCCCAGTGCAGACGCAGGGATCGATTCACGGCGAAGCCAACAAGAGCGAGCGATGACTGACATGAGAACCGAGCCCACAAGCCCCTCGTCTGCGACGGCATCCGCGTCGCCGGGCGAGGTCATCCGCGACCACATCGAAGAGAGCATCCGCGTGAAGCAGGCGCTGCTCGGCATGACCGAGCCCATCGAGCGCGCCGCTGCGCTGCTGGTTGAGCGCCTCAAGAATGGGGGGCGCGTGGTGATCTTCGGGAACGGCGGGAGCGCCGCCGATTCCCAGCACTTCGCAGCCGAGATGGTGGGGCGTCTCGAGGTCGATCACGGGAGCCTTCCCGTGCTGGCGCTCACCACCGATACGTCGATTCTCAGCGCCGTGGCCAACGATTTCGGCTACGATCAGGTCTTCGCGCGTCAGGTGAATGCATTCGTGCGCGCGGGAGACGTGGCCATCGGCATCAGCACATCCGGTGGATCGCGAAATGTCGTCGAGGGCCTTCGCGCAGCGCGCGCGCTCCAGGCGCACACCATCGGCATGGTGGGGGAGAAGGGCGGTCTGATGGCCGAGCTGTGCGACCACCTCATTCGCGTGCCCTCTTCGCGAACCATGCGCATCCAGGAGTGTCATCTCACGGTGGTGCACATCCTGTGCCACGCCGTGGAGCGTGCCTTCGTCGACGCCTGACCCTGACGCGGCGCTACTCTTCGGTGTCGGCGCCCTGCTCTGGTTCCTCGGCGCTGTCGGCTTCGTCTTCGGCGGTCTCATCGCTCACGCCGAACATGGCCTTTGCCTCGCGCACGTCACGGGGCACACCTTCGAACGGGTCTGGATACAGCGGCGAGATGCCAGAGTAGCGGCACTCCATGCCCTTCTGGTAGCACTCGATGAGGTTGCCGCAGTAGATCTCGCCCTCAGGCCCCTTGTTGTAGGGGGCCTGGTAGTCGGAATACTCGACGAGTATGGTCACGGCTCTGCGCAACAGGCGACAGAAGCGCTCCTCTGGCTGAAGCGCCTTGCGTCGAACCCTCTGGCCTGCGGCCTCGCGCTGCTGCGCGATTCTCGTCATCTCTGCTCCTCTGGGGGGGATTCGGCTGCGGGTGTGTGCGGTCTCACACCCTTGTGAGAGTCGCTCGAGTGCCGCCGGGTTCCGCACCGTGGCGTTGCTCTTTCAGTCGACGTCATTATAGGCGACCCCCATGAACTTGTAAATACGCCGTCGGCTCGCATGTCGGTCGGCGCTCTGACGCCGCCTCAGGAGCGACGTCTCTCAGCAGTAGCTGTACCCACAAGACTTGCAGCTCGCACATCCCTCCTCGAAGACCAGCGTTGCGCCACCGCACTCCGGGCAGAAATCGGAAGGGCTCGGACGATCGGTCTGTGACGGTGACCCTCCTCGCTCTACGCCGGCGAACTCCGCCAGGACCTGGGCGATGGCGTCCGGAAGGGAGCGAACGCGATTCGGCCCCAGTCCGATGGGCCTCGCGCCCCCGATCTCGCGCATCTGGCTCACGATCTCGCGCAGCCGTTCCGCGGGAGACAGCGGGGAGGGCAGCCGCAGCACGAGCGAGACCAGTCGGCCGATGGCCTCCGAGACGGCACTGATGTCGCTGCCGGCTTTTCCCACATTGGCGAACACCTCGAGCGGCTCTCCCCGCTCGTCTCGGTTGACCGTGATGAAGCAGGTGCCCAGGGGAGAGGCCACGCGCCAGGTCGACCCATCGGCCTTTCGAGGGCGAGGCGCGAGATGCGCGGCGTCGGCGCCGTGGTGCAGCACCTGTCCGCCCTTGCACCCGTCTCGGAACACCGTGATTCCCAGGCAGCCTTCGTCCCAGGCCATCTGGTAGGCGGTCGAGACGTCGGAGACCGACGCGTCTGCCGCCAGATTCACCGTTTTAGATACCCCGTTCTCGGTGTATCGCTGGAACGCGGCCTGCATTCGCACGTGCCACGCCGGCGCGATCTCGTGGGCGGTGACGAATGCGCGGCGTGCTTCCGGCGCGACGCGGCTCTCGTCTTGCAGGGTCCCCCTGGCGCGCAGACGCTCGAGCACCTCGGGCGCCGCGTCGGCCAGGGCGGCTTCCACCACGGGGTTCACGAACTGGAGCACACGGTCGCCCACCACGTGTCTGAATGCGAGGGCAAAGGCGGGCTCGATGCCGGAGGAGCAGCCGGCAATGATGGAGATGGTGCCCGTGGGGGCGATGGTGGTAACGGTGGCGTTTCGCCGTGGCGGCTCGTTCGCGTGAATCCCGTGCGGCTGGTTCGGATATCCCCCCCGTTGCGCCCCGAGCTCGCGGGTTGCCTGCTCCGCGGCCTTCTCGATGCGGCCCATGACCTGCTCGGCCAGCGTGATGGCCGCCTCGCTGTCGTAGGGGATGCGCAGGGCCATGAGGCAGTCGGCCCACCCCATGATTCCGAGGCCCACGCGGCGGTTGGCCTTCACCATGGCGTCGATCTCGGGAAGGGGATAGGGGTTGCACTCGATGACGTCGTCGAGGAAGCGGGTCGACAGGGCCACCGCCTCGTCGAGGCGCGGCCAGTCAAAGCTGTCTTCAGCCAGGAAGCGCGTCAGGTTGAGGCTGCCCAGGTTGCACGCTTCGTTCGGGGCCAGCGGCTGCTCTCCACACGGATTGGTGGCTTCGATGAGACTGACGGCCGGCGTTGGATTGGCACGGGATCGGTTGATGCGATCGATGAACACGAGTCCAGGGTCGCCCGTTCTCCAGGCCGCCGACACGATGCGGTCCCATACCTCGCGGGCCTGCAGGCTTCCGACGGCGCGGCCCGCGTGGTCGTGCAGCGCATAGTCGCTGCCTCTCTCGAGCGCGGCCATGAACGGGTCGGTCACCGCCACCGAGATGTTGAAGTTCGTCAGGCGTCCCTCTCTCTTGCAGTCGATGAACGTGACGATGTCCGGGTGATCGACGCGCAGCACCGCCATGTTGGCACCGCGCCGTGTGCCCCCTTGCTTCACCGCCTCTGTGGCTGCGTCGAAGACGTGCATGAACGTGACGGGGCCGCTTGCTCGCCCCCCCGTGCTTCGCACCGGGCAGTCGCTCGCGCGCAGCCGCGAGAAGGCGAAGCCCGTGCCGCCACCGCTCTGGTGGATGACTGCCGCGCGCTTCACGGTTTCGAAGATGCCTTCGATGGAGTCTTCGACGGGAAGCACGTAGCACGCGCTGTACTGGAGGCCGTTGGCGCGCCCCGCGTTCATGAGGGTGGGCGAGTTGGGCATGAACTCCCGCCTCACCATGAGCCGGTAGAACGCTTCGGCAACGCGGCGCAGCGCCTGCTCGTCTTGAACCCAGGCGCGTTCTGCCCAGGCGAGGGTTGCCGCCACGCGCCACAGCATGTCTTCGGGCGACTCGTGGCGTTCGTTGCTGTGCGCCAGGTACCGTTCAGCGAGCACGCGCAGCGCGGTTGGGGTCCATTCCCCCGTCTCAGCGGGTCGCTCACCCAGCGGAGAGATGAACATGGTCGAGAAGGTTCCTCCAGCAGCGGTTTCCGGTCTCCAGAAACAAAAGAGGACCCGCAGCAGCGAGCCCTCGTTCGCGAGACGCCCGCGGCGTCATCATCGGTTGTTGTAGGCCAGCCGATAGCATCCTG
>RGZZ01000163.1 GCA_010028905.1 Pseudomonadota bacterium
GACACGGGAACCTGGAAGGGAAGGAAGGGAAGGATTGACGGATGCCAACATCAGCAGGCTGCCTCTCGCACGATGGGTGGCAGGCGATGCAGCGCCTGCATCTTCCCGCCATCGTCGCGCACTCTACCTGTGCGAGCGAGAGCATCGCTGAAATTGGGGTCAAATCAGCGTAAAACCAGTAAGATCAGGCCAGGCTGAAGGCCAGCGACTCCTCACGCGCCTGCGCCTCGGCGATAGCGTCGGTGACGATGGTCTCCACCGAGCGGCCACGTCGATATTCGCGCAGCCACCGCATGGCGTCGTTGCCATTGTCGAGCACATCGTCAACCGCGCGCAGCACCTGGCGCTCGGGTTGATCGAGCGCTGCGCCCCGCGCGTCGTCGAGCCACTGCGCCGCAACGTTGCGTGCCGTGATTCGACGGCCGTCGCGCCAGTCGATGATCTCGGCGTCGAGGCTGGCCCGCGCCACGGCCTGTTCATTGGCTTCACACATCGCGAGCAGCGCCTCGGGGTCGCGACCGTCGAGGGGGTCGAGACCGTCGATGGCCGCCTGCACACGGCGCACGAGCAGCAGTCCGACCGCGCAGGTGAGGGAGATGTCGAGGGTGAGATCACAGATGCGCACCTCGAGACGATCGAGGTGAAGCGGGCGGTCAGGCCCGTTGGGGCGCGCGGCGCTCCACAGGTGGCGCACGTTCCACATGACCCCGCTCGCCAGCTGCTGCTCGATGTAGTCGACGTACGCGCGGTGGGTTCGAAAGAGCGGAACGACCTCGGGTGTTCGGGGGAACGTCGCCCAGCGCGTCGAGTGAAACCCGGTGGGTTCCCCCTCGAGAAAGGGCGACGAGGCCGTGAGGGCAAGCGCAACAGGCGCTTCGAGGCGCAGCAGCCGGCAGGCGCGCATGAGCGCCTCGGTATCGTCGACGCCGAAGTTGAAGTGAATCGAGGTGGTGACCACGCGGGTGCCGTAGGCCTGCTCGATGCGCGTGTGGTAGGCGTTGTCCGGCGCCGAGCGCACGAAGTGGGCCGTGTCTCCATTGAGGGGAAGGGTGCTGCCGGGCACGATCGTGAGGCCGTGCTCGCCGAGCAGGCGGCGCAGGCGTTGCCGCGGCTCGAGCAGCGCCTGCTGCAGCGCGGTGATGTCGCGAAGCGGTGGGGTGACGTACTCTGTGTTGCGCGCATCCGGCTCACATACGAAGCCCGAGAGGCGCTGCGCGATCTCGGCCGAGCGACCGACCACGCGCCCGCGCGGGGTGCCGGTGTACAGCTCGACCTCGAGTCCAAGAGGCAGGTTCAGCAAAAAGAGGGGCTCCTGTCATTCTCGCGCAGGCGCGGACGTGCCGTCTGCTACACGCTGTCGCGGACGCGCTCTCGGTGACGGCCAAACGGGTCACACAGGAAGCGCGGACCCCTTATTCCCTGTTGTCGTAGAAAGTCTTGCACAATTGCGCGACTTCACATGTCTCTCGAGAGAGCAGAACAGAGCGAGAAGCAGGCACGAGCATTGACACGTGCCCCCTCGTTCGACTACCTTCAGAGAGCCATGAACACCGAATCGTCGCCCCAGGCCCTGTTGCTCGTGTCGTTCGGCGGCCCCGAAGGCCCCGACGACGTCATCCCCTTCCTCGAGAATGTGCTGCGCGGACGCAACGTGCCGCGCGAGCGCATGCTCGAGGTGGCCGAGCACTACCATCACTTCGGCGGCAAGAGCCCCATCAACGATCAGAACCGCGCCCTCATCGCCGCGCTCGAGGCTGTGCTCGCCACCGAGGGGCCCGCGCTGCCTGTCTACTTCGGCAACCGCAACTGGCACCCCATGCTCGCCGACACGATGACCCAGATGCGCGACGATGGCGTCACCCACGCGCTGGCCTTCGTCACGTCAGCGTTCAGCTCGTACTCGGGGTGTCGTCAGTACCGCGAGAACATCGCCGCCGCGCAGGCCGCGGTGGGCGAAGGGGCGCCGCGCATCGACAAGCTGCGCGCCTTCCACAACCATCCGAAGTTCATCGAGGTGATGACAATCCGCACCCGAGAGGCTCTCGACCACATCGAGCCCGCCCGCCGCGACGCAGTCACCCTCTTGTTCAGCGCCCACAGCATCCCCGAGGAGATGGCGCGCCACTGCGCCTACGCCGACCAGCTGCGCGATGCCGCGGGATTCGTGGCCGCAGGCGTCGGGGCTGTGTCCGCCGAGGGAGGCACGTCAGACGCCGCCCTCGACTGGCGCCTCGTCTACCAGAGCCGCAGCGGCCCGCCTTCCCAGCCCTGGCTCGGTCCCGATGTGAGCGACGCCATCGATGCTGCCGCCGACGCCGGCCGCAAGGCCGTTGTGGTGGTGCCCATCGGCTTCATCTCCGACCACATGGAGGTCATCCACGACCTCGACCAGGAAGCCGCCGAGCGCGCCGCCGCTCGCGGCGTGCAGATGGTGCGCGCGGCCACGGCCGGCACCCATCCCGTGTTCGTTTCGATGGTGCGCGATCTCATCGCCGAGCGACTGAGCGGCACCAGCGAACGCCCCTGCGTGGGGGCTCGCGGCCCGAACCCAGATGTCTGCCTCACCGACTGCTGCCCTGCGCCGCAGCGACCCGCGGGTCCGCCTGCGGGTGCCGCGGGCGGGCGACCCGCGCAGTAGAAGATACGGGATCAGCGGGGCTTCTCGCTCACAGGCTCGACACCATATCCCAGCTGCGTCAACGCCCGCACGATGCCCGCCAGCTGCCGGCGCGCCTCGCGGTAGCCCGCCATGGTGACGGGATGATTGGGGGCCTCGTCTCGCAGGTGGCGGCAGAGCCCGCGGGGCACGAGGCCCTCGATTTCGAGGCGCTCGACGGCCGACCAGGCGTTGGCGTGCACGTGCGCGATGTGAAAGAGATCGCGCACATCGAGATAGCGCAGCACCTGAAGCAGCGTGTCAGACGAGAGGCGGGCGAGATCGACGCACACCGGGTCATCGACGTCGCGTTCGTTCGACGCCTCGAGACGATGTGTGGGCGGCTGCCCGAGCTGACGCGCGATCCATGCAGCGACATGAGCGCGCAGCTCGGTGAGCGCAGGTGCAAGGTGACGCTTCAGCATCGCTTCTCCGACGGCACCGACCCGCGCGCCGTACATGACGACCCGGGCCAGCACAACGACGACGAGCATCGCAACGGCGGTCACCTCCTCGTGCCCCTGAGATGTGCCGAGCAGAACCTGCGCGCCCACCAGCGACGCGCCCGCTACGATGATCATCCCGCAGGCCGCCAGCCCTGCCGCAAGCCCCGCCGATTCGGTGAGCCTGCGCGAGTCGACGCGCATCGAGCCCTGGGCAGCCGATGCCATCTCCATCGAAAACATGAGACTTCAATCCCCTCTCGAATCGATTCGATGAATTGAAGTCTAGCGCGTCTGCATTGACAAGCTCGCGCCCAGATCGGACCGCGATGTTACGATTGGGTGAACGCGATGTGAACCCGTGTGAACAGTCTGCAACGCCTTGTAACACCGGTGATGGGCATCACGCCTCGCGCGCTTGAAGCCTCTCGCTCAGCCGACGTGACCGTGCGGCTCGGCGTCGCTGCCCTTCTCGCCCGCTTCGTCGGGCGGAAGCAGAATGTTCAGGACCACAGCAGTCACGGTTCCCACGGTGAGACCGCTCTCCACCAGGGCCTGCAGCAGGTCGATCGCAAACCGTTCGAGCGCCGTGCTCGCTTGAAGCGCGTGAATCTGCGCTGTGGCGCTCGGCACCATGGTCACCCCCAGACCGAGCGCGAGAGATACTGCAAGAATGAGCTGGTTGCGCGGGGTGAAGCCATCGCGCTGCACAATGTCGAGGCCCGCCACCGCCACCAGGGCGAACATGACCACGGTGGCGCCACCCAGAACCGGGGGTGGCATGATCGAGACGAGCGCGGCCAGCTTGGGAAACACACCCAACGCCATGAGCATGAGCCCCACGATCATGCCCACCTGCCGAGACGCCACCCGCGTGAGCGAGATGACCGCCACGTTCTGCGAGAAGCTCGTCTTGGGCAGCGCCCCGAACGTGCTCGTGACCGCACACCCGAGTCCATCGGCCAGCAGCCCGCCCTGCATGCGCGACACATACGTCGGACCGCTCACGGGCTCACCCGACACCGACGCGGTGGCCGTAAGGCTTCCCAGGCACTCGATGGAGACGACAAGGTAGCCGAGAATCCACGGCAGCACCCGCGCCAGATCGAACCGCAGCGGATAGCGAAAGGGCACGGGCATGTGCATCCACGCCGCGCTCGACAAGGCCGAGAAGTCGAGACGCCCGAGCGCGGCAGCCACCAGGTAGCCCGCAGCGAGACCGATGGCAATGGAGGCGGTCGCGAACAAGCCACGCCCCCGCGCGTTCAAGATCACGATCACCATCATGGTGAAGAGCCCGAGTGCCAGGTTCGATGGGCTTCCGAAATCGCTCGCCCTGCCCCCCCCAGCGAAAGCGTTGAACCCCACGCTGATCAGGCTCAGTCCCACCAGGGTCACCACCGAGCCCGTCACCACCGGAGGGAAGAAGCGCTGCGCCACACCGAAGGTGCGGCTCACGATCATGGGCACGAACGCGCCGATGAGCGCAAGGGTGAACACGAGAGGCAACCCACCGGCCTTCCCCGTGTCGATGGCCAACCCCACCATGACGAAGGTGGTTCCCTGAATGCTCAGCAAGCCGCTTCCCACCGGCCCGAAGCGATGCGCCTGGAGGTACGAGTTCACCCCCGAGGTGAAGAGCGACATGCTCACCAGCAGACCCGTCTCGGCCATGTCGCAGCCGAGCGCCCTGGCCACGATGAGGGGCGGCGTGATGACCCCCACAAACACGGCCAGCACGTGCTGCAATGCAAGCAGCAGCGCCGGCCCCGCGGGCACCTTGTCATCGACACCGTAGAGCAGCTTCATTCGACTCGGCTCCGTCCCACCGACATGGCGCGCGCCGCGGCCGAGGCCCGCATGGGCAGCGTGTAGCGCCACTCGCCGTCGAAGGCGTGCAGGGCCGCGGCGACAGCGGGGGCGGTGGGAACCAGGCCGATCTCGCCCACGCCCTTGGCCCCCATGGGCCCCTCAGGCGTGGGGGCTTCGACGAGGATGACATCAACCGCGGGCATGTCCTTGGCGCGCAGCACCCCCAGATCACGCAGGCGCGACGTGACCGGCACCCCGCGCTCACACGCCAGCTCCTCGGTGAGCGCGTAGCCCATGCCCATGTGCACCGATCCCTCGATCTGTCCGCTGCACAGGGCCGGGTTCACCACGCGACCCACGTCGTGGGCCGCGATGATGCGCTCGACGCGCCCCGCGGAATCGAGGAGGCACACCTGCGTGGCGTACGAGAACGCGGTGTGGGTCTTGATGCGCGTTGCGCCCGCGTCGTTTAGCGAAGTGGTGTCGTCGACCGTCACGTCGGCCGCGTACACCCGCCCCGCGAGGTCGGCGAGCGTGTGGCCCTGCTCGAGGTCGGCCCGCAGCTTCGCCGCCGCCGAGAGCACGGCGCGCCCGCCGAAGAGCGTGGCCCGCGAGCCCGTGGTCTGACCGCAGTCGAGGGCATAGGTCGAATCGACCTTCACGCGAAAGGTCGAGGCGGGCAGCCCCGTCGCTTCGACCGCGAACTGGGTGAGCACGGTGAGCAGGCCCTGCCCCATCTCGGTGTAGCCGTTGAAGATGGTGACGTGGGCGTCCGGCTCGACCACGAGCCGCGCTTTCCCAAATTCGACAACACCGTTGCCGATGCCGCTGTTCTTGAGCCCGCAGGCGATACCCACCGCCTGCCCACGCGCGCGCGCCGCCTGCCAGGTCTCTCGCACCGCCGCCAGGGTGGCCTTCAGACCCACTGAGTGCTCGAGCACCTGCCCCGTGGCAAAGGTGTCACCGACCTCGAGGGCGTTGCGCCAGCGCATCCCAAAGGGGTCGAGACCGCACAGCGCGGCCAGGCGGTCGACCGCCCCCTCGATGGCGAACGCGGTCTGGTTGACACCGAACCCGCGCATGGCGCCACACGGTGGATGGTTGGTGTACACGGCCCGCGCCTCGACATCGACGTGAGGCACGCGGTACGGGCCGCAGGCGTGCCCCGCCGCCCGCTCAAGCACCTTGGCCCCCACCGAGGCGTAGGCGCCGCTGTCGCCCACGATGCGGGCGTGCACGGCGGTGAGGCGCCCGTCGGCGTCGCAGCCCACACGGTAGTGCATGCGCATGGGGTGTCGCTTGGGATGCATGCGCACCGACTCGTCACGGCTCAAGGTCACCCGGACCGGCTGGCCGCTCACCTGCGCGAGCAGGGCCGCGTGCGCCTGCACCGACAGGTCCTCCTTGCCGCCGAAGGCGCCTCCGTTGGGCACCAGCACCACGTCGACCGCATCTTCCGGCAGCCCCGTGAACGCGGCCACCTGTCGGCGATCGTCGTAGATGCCCTGGCCCTGGGTGTACAGGCGCAGCCGCCCTCCGTCGAGGGGTTCGGCGAGAGCGCTCTCGGGCTCGAGGAAGGCGTGCTCGATGCGCTGCGTCTCCCAGACGCCCTCGACCACGTGCGCGCTTTCCGCCAGCGCGGCGTCGGCGTCGCCCCGTCGGATGACGGTGTGCGAAAGCAGGTTGCTCGCCGCCTTCGGGTTGACGTGAGGCGCATCATCGCGCAACGCGTCCTCGGGGTCGAGAACGGGCGGCAGAGGCTCGTACTCGACGCGAATCTTCGACACCGCGAGACGGGCGGTGCGCGCGTCCACCGCCGCCACGGCGGCCAGCACATCGCCCGCGCAGCGCACCTCCTCGCCCGCGGCCACAAGACCAGGCCAGTCGTTCACCAGCAGGCCGTACCAGCGTTCCCCAGGCACATCGGCGGCGGTGACCACCGCACGAACCCCCTCGACCGCCCGAGCGGCCGACACATCGATGGCGCGCACCCGGGCGCGGGCGTGCTGCGAGAGGAGCAACGCCCCCTCGAGCAGGGTGTCGCGCCGCATGTCGGCCACGAAATCGCAGGTCCCCAACGTTCGCTCGACGCCGCGCACCCGCGCCAGGGGACGACCCACCCGACCGTCGTCACACGGCGGCGCCTCGTCGCCTCGCGCCAGGACCTCGATGGCGTCGATGATCTTCACGTAGCCCGTGCATCGGCAAAGGTGCACATCGAGCGCCTTCGCAATGGCGTCACGGGTCAGCGGGGTGGAGGGAGAGGTCTTGGTCAGCAGGTGGTGGGTGCGCAGCACGATCCCGGGAATGCAGAACCCGCACTGGATTCCCGCCGCCGCCACGAATGCGAGAGCATAGCGCGCGCGGGTCTCTTCGGGAAGTCCCTCAAGGGTGACCACCTCTCGCCCCGCGGCGCGCGCGGCAGGCATGGCGCAGGTGGTGACAGCGCGCCCGTCAACGAGCGCAAGACAGCAGCCGCACTGTCCTTGAGGGCTGCAGCCGTCCTTGGTCGAGCGGATTCCGCACGAGTCGCGCAGCACCTCGAGCAGCGACGCGTCAGAGGCGAGCTCGACGCGCTGGGGCTCGCCGTTGAGCGAGAACGAGAGGGTCACGGTGGAGAGACGAGGCGCGAGGAGAGGTGGCGCGAGGAGAGATGGCGCGAGGAGAGATGGCGCGAGGAGAGACGGCGCGAGGAGAGACGGCGCGAGGAGAGGTGGCGCGAGGAGAGACGGCGCGAGGAGAGACGGCGCGAGGAGAGACGGCGCGAGGAGAGACGGCGCGAGGAGAGGTGCGGCACACGGTTCGGTTCCCCGAGATGTTCGCGGGCTCCTCCAGAGACATCAGCGCCAACAGAGCACGACGTCAGAAACATCCCTGCCGCAGCGACAGGTTGCCACCCCACCACCGTGCTTCCCCTGATTCTTCCGGGCGTTCTCCCGGTACAATCAAGGGAAGCACTGAGAAGCGCCCCCGTGTCGTGAGACCGAGGTGCGCTGCAGAGACTAGTTGAGCGCCTCGCCGTAGGTGACGAAGAGGTTGTAGTCGCCGTGCCCGCTCGGGTGCTGGCCTACCAGGATGAGGGTATAGCGCCCACCGCGGGCGGGGCTGCTCAAGGCGAGCTTGATCGTCTGGCTGGCGCCGACGTGGGTGACGTCCCACTGCCCCACCTGCTCGTCCTTCCATGTGCCGCCCACCTGGACCGATCGTACGAGGCGCACCATGCAGTGACCGTCGTAGTCGGTAGTGCCCGTGTTGCGCAACGTGACGTCGGTGAACCCATTGCCGTGAGAGAGCTCACCTGTCTGCCCTTCGGTGAGGTTCCCGACAGCCACAGGACGCAGTTGCGCCTTCGTGTGGGCCATCATCGACTGGGCGGCGGGGCCGCTCGCAATGGGAGCGTTGCTCGCGCGGGGCCCTGCGAACGAGGGCATGACGAGACTGAGTGCAATCAGGGCGGTGACGACCTTGGTGTTCATGGGTTTTCTGTCTTCTCTCTCGAGACGATTGCTTCGTCTCTGCATCTGCATCGTACGCCGGTCGAGACGGCGCAAATGTGACGATTCGCACGAGTGACGGCGCATGCGGCCCAAAAAGTGTGTCCCCGGTCACGTTGGGCAGCCCTTCGTCGTGCTTCCCCTGCTTCTTCCGGGCGTTCTCCCGGAAGAAGCAGGGGAAGCACGGTAGTGTCGGCCGTCGTCGGCGCTCAGGGGCGTTTTCGGCGCTCGGGGCCGTTTTCGGCGCTCGGGGCCGTTGTCGGCGCTCAGGGGTGCGAGGGCGTGTGGGCTCGAGGGATGCGCACGCCCGCGATGGTCACCGCATCGTCGGTCACCGTAACCGTCGGCGGAGCGTTCGGCCCTGCACCGGGTTCCGCAGCGACGAGACGATCGTGCAACGCCCTGGCCTCGCGAAGGGGCTTCGGCTCGAGGGTATCGAGCTGGCGGGTGAAATCGGCAAGCGCCGCATAGGCGTCGGCGCGGCTCGCAGTTCCTCGGGCGATGATCGCCTCGGCCTCGTCGGTGTACGCCGACCCACGCGATGCAGCGAGCACGCGCGATGCCGCGGCAAGCGTCTCGAGGCGTGCGTCGTCGGTCGAGGCCGCCGCGCTGGCGTCGCATACGGCCGCATAGGGGTCGAAGGGCCGCGCATCACCCCATCCCCGAATGCCTCGCTGCGCCACGGCCAGTCGCGCGTCTCTCGAAGCCTTGCAGTCGGCGCCAAAGACGGCCTGCAGCGCCTCGAAGGCCAGGCGCGAAGGGGCGTCCGCGCAGGTGAGGGCGAGGCGGCTCGTGAGCGCCTGGGCGATGGCAAAGCGCTCCCCCGCCGACGTCTCGGGCGCTCCGATGAGGTGCACCGCCGCCTCCGCAACGTCTGCCCGCCCGTGAATCCCCTGCGCGAGAGAGCGGACGGCTTCGCCCGCGACGGCCGCTTCCCCCCGCACGGATCGCGTCGCCTCAAGGGCAACGGTGCCCAGGTCGGCAGCCATCCCTTCCTCGGAAGAAACCGCATGCGCCCGCAGCCACCCGAGCGCGCGCAGTCGCTGATGATACCCCGCCTTTTCGACCACACCGCCAAGAAGGGTCGCCGCATTGGCCGCGCAGGGCGTGACAAAGTCTGCGACGCGTTGGCGAACGCCTTCGGCAAGCGCTGCTCGAGCCTCGCCATGGAGTGTCGATGCCCCGTCTTCGAAGGTCTCAGCCAGCGATGACCAGGTCTGCTCAGCCGAGGGGGTGGGCGCAGTCGAAGGTGCGGGGGGGCAGGACGTGGCCAGCGGGATCGAGGCTGCGACGTTGATGCCAGGTGAGGTGTTCATGAAGCGTAGGGTGAGAACGACGGCCAGCCGCGATTTGCAACCACCCCATCGTGCTTCCCCTGCTTCTTCCGGGAGAACGCCCGGAAGAAGCAGGGGAAGCACGG
>RGZZ01000164.1 GCA_010028905.1 Pseudomonadota bacterium
CAAAGCACGCACGACCCACCCGTCGGCGCTCGAACAAGGCGCCGACGACGATGAGGGCCATCATCAGCAGCAGGGGGGCGAGAAAGGGCAGGTTCCCGCTCTGGTAGTGATCGGCCATGCGGGCCACCACCGCGCGTGCATACGGCTCCGCGGAGGCGTAGCGCGGCATCTGGAAGGCCCCCCACCGGATGTAGCGCATGAAGAGGTCATCGAACCCCGCTCCCCCTGGCGCCAGGAACGAGAACGCCACGCCCTCGGTGAGGGCGATGATGATCAGCAGGGCCACGCCGTTCGCGTCTCCCCCGGGAAGACGACCCGCGTCGAGCGCACGCTGCAACCCACAAGCCGCGAGAACGGCCATGCAGAACGCGAAGATCCACAGGATGCGCACGGGCGTGAAGAAGCGCATCGGCGCCACGACCTTCCACGCCAGCGTGTACAGCGGCGAGCCGGAGGCCAGCAGGAGCGCGGCCACCGCAGAGGCCGCAAAGAACGACCACGCGCGCACGCGGCAGCGCGGGGCGCCGAACACCAGCAGCAGGGGCGCGAGGCCAACGTAGAGCGCCAGCTCGTTGAAGCTCTGCAGCCCGCTCACCACCCGGGTGTAGAAGAACCCCGAGGGAGGGGATCCGAAGAGCTCCGGGACGAGCAGCGTCAAGAGCTGCTCGGGGAGCAGGCGACACTTCTCGTTCACCACCTCGAGCGAGGGCAGCGGTGGACGACCCGCAAGAGAAGCCAGCTGCAAGGTGGGAAGGATCTGCACCGCACCCACGCCGATGGCGCAGACCCACACCAGGGGCAGGAACAGCCAGCGTCCCCACCCTTCCTCGAGACGCACCCGCCAGAGGTACCACAGGCTCGCAAAGGCAGCGCCGTAGAACGCGAACTGCCAGTGGCTGCCCACGAACAGCAGCCCCATCGCCATCGACGACGCGGCGACCCAGCGCCCGTCTCGACGCGACGCCAGGCCATCGAGGGAGGCCAGCAGCGCAGGCAGCAGGGCGCATGCGATGGGCACGTAGTAGATCTCGACCCAGGCGGTGGCGTACCCGCTCAGCATCCAGACCAGCCCCCCAAACGTGGCTGCCTCACGTCGCAGGCCGAGCCGGTCGAGGAACCAGGCCATGAAGACCCCCGCCGCAACGAGGTGCAGGAACACCGACAGCAGGCTCCCCGTGATGGGGTCGAAGGCCCACAGCAACAGTGCGCGAGGGGGATACCACACGGTCCGGTAGTAGGCGGCGAAGGGCACCCCGCACATCACCAGCGGGTTCCACAGCGGCATGCGGCCTTCACGAAGCGCGTCATGGATGAACGCGTCCTGTGGAATCGCCACGAGCATGTCATCACGCATCGAGAAGCCCTCCTCGGGCAAGATGCGCGAGACATCACGCTGCACCGCGAAGTGGCGCCACGGGTAGAACGTGTCGGTGAGCTCGAGAGGCGCGTACACCTCTCCCCAGAGCGGGGCTTTGAAGAGAAGCACGCCCACCAGCAGCGAGAAGAAGGCGGCGCGAAGCCCGGCGACTCTCACCCCGGCTCGGCGTTGAGCCGTTCCGCCAGGGCCAGGGCGCGTCGCATGCACTCGTCGGAGTTGATGTAGTCGAACTCCGCGAAGCGTCCGAGCAGCTCGATGCCCTGATCGGCAAACCAGCGATGCACCACCGCCTTGCACGGCCTGAAGCTCATGTCGGACACCGGGTAGCCGTAGGGGATGCGCCGCAGATCGGTCTCCACCACCTCGGCCCGTCGAATGATGCCGATGCGATCGAGGTCGTCGACCACGCGTTCGATCATCACCGCGTCCGACATCTCCTCGAGCGGGTGTCCGGGCGGCATGGTGATCTCGGCCACCAGCGACGACGTGCCCGGGCGCACCGTGTTGGGAGAGAAGAACCCCATGAAGCAGACCCGATGGGGCAGCACGGTCTCGTCGGGGATGTAGATGGCGCTCTTGTCGAGAAGCGATTCGTTGCCGACCGCGACGAGCACCACCCGCATGGCGTTGTAGCGAAGGCGCGCAACGGCTGCTTCGACCTCGGGGGGAACGCCGTCGATGACCTTGATGGCCTCGTGAATGGGAAAGGCCACGACGAGGCGCTCGAAATCGTGACGCTCACGCCCGTCGAACACGCGCCACCCGCGCCCATGGCGCTCCACCCGCTGAACGCCGGCGCCGCATCGCACCACGGCGTCATCGCGCCGAAGCGCGTGCACAAGCGATTCGAAACCGCCGTGGAGCGGATAGCGGAAGTAGAGCTGATGGGTGTAGCCCTCGGTGCTGATGCCGAGTGCCGACTTCACCACGTCTTCCATGGGCGGACGGGGGATGCGCTCGACCCACACCGTGTCGGTCTCGCGGGGTTCGAGCTTCCAGATCTTGCGGTTGTAGGGAATGAGATACTTGTCAGCGATGGCTCGCCCGAATACCCGGTAGGCCCACTCCTCGAGGTTCGCGCTCGTGCCCTCGGCGTCGGGGGCCTGACCGGCCTTGAGGTAATCGATGAGGCACGCATACCGGTCATCTACATCGAGGGCGGCCAGATCGTTCTCGAACGGGTACTTGACATACCGGCCTTTGTAGAGAATGGTGTTGAGGCGACGGCACTGGTTGATGTTCTCCCCGAGCACCGTGTTCACCAGATCGTTCACCTGCTGATGCTTCGAGAACAAGATGTGCCCGCCGATGTCGTAGCCGAAGCCGTTCTTCCAGAACGTACGGCACAGCCCCCCGATGCGCTCGTCGCGCTCGAGCACCATCGACGGACGGCGCAGGAAGCGCTGCAACGTGATTCCGCTGATTCCGCCTCCGAGGATGCCGATGCTCATGTGAATCGTGCTCTCCAGATCCGCTTCATGGTCCACACCGCGCTCTCGAGGGGGCGCATGGTCGACTCCCCGATGCGTGGGCGGTAATCGATGTTCACCATGCCGACGCGACGCCCCATGCACATGGGCCGCAGCAGCAGCTCGACCGGCAGCGGTATCCAGGGCGCGGTTCGCCACCGCGGACCGAGGGTCAACAGAAAGCCGCCCACGCCGCACAGCAGCAGCTCACAGCGCAATGTGGTCATCAGCGGGCTTGCGTCGAGCCAGGCGCGGACCCGGTCCCGTCGCCACAGGGCCCACATCCCGAGCAGGAGAAGCGCGCTGAGATTGATGAAACCCAGGTATGGCGCGCTCTCGCCAGTCTGCGAGCTCTCCTGCGCCAGCCCCCTCCAGTCGAGCATGGGGTGATACGTGCGAGGAAACAGGTAGTCACGGGGAAGACACGAGTTCACAACGCTGTGCTCGATAGGGCGCGCAAACTCCACATGATTCTCCCGATCGAAGGCGCGCTGCTCGGCATACATCCAGAGCACCGGCGCCTCGACCACGACAAACACGAACATCGAGGCGGCCACGGCCACGGCGAGACGGCGCGCGCCAAGGCGGCGTGCGCTGCAGAAGAGAAAGACAGCCAGCAGCCCCAACCCCATGAGGCCGAGGTACTCGTGGGCGCCGGCAAGCAGCGCGGCACACGCGCCCAGAAGCCCCCAGTGCGCGGCTCGGAAGCCCGCGCGCCGATCGCGCAGCTGCAGCGCGAACATGATGTTGATGTAGAACGCCTGTCCGAGGTAGGCGTCCTGGTACGTGTGCACCAGCAACGTGGGCGCCGTGAAGAAGAGGAACCCGCCGACCGCCGCTGCAGGCCGACACAGGCCCCCGACGCGCAGCAGGCCGTACATCGAGAGCCCGTTGGCGAACAGGGTGCAGAGCGCCATCAGGTTGAAGGCGAACCACGGATTGGTGAGCCGCGAGAGCGCGAGCAGGGGCATGGAGAACGCATGCTCCAGGGGGCTGTAGGTGAGCGGCAGGGGGAGATCGAGGAAGGCCCGGGTGGAGATGGAGGTGCCGCTGGCCCAGGCTTGGAGCAGGGCGTGCCCCTGGCCGAAGATCTGCTCACTGTCGAAGCTTCCGAGAAACAGCTGGCGACGCGCCAGCATCGCTGCGACTACCGCGGCCACCGACAGTGCAACAAGCGCGAGCAGTACAAGCTCGGCCCCAAGCCCGGGCGGGTCAGCCTCCATCGCCCTGCCTGTATCGCAATGCGAGATTGCGCTGTCTGACGCAGCGTCCGCGCTCAAGGCAGAATCCTCACACCCCAGAATGGCACGCCCAGCACCCGCCCATCCGTCGAATGCGGGTCGATGTCGCGCGGAATCCAGGGTTTCGTTCTCAGCGTGATACGTTGAGAGCGGCCCGATGCCTCGGTGAAGTAGCGCATCAACAAGGTTCGCCCCGAAGCAGGCGTAATCCCCGACCAGACGATGCTGCCCCCAACGCTGACCTCGAGTGGGCGCTCGACTCCGCCAGACAGGCGTACCTCGAGATGATGCGCCTCAGAGCCGTCCGGAGGGGGAACCTCGAGGACCGCTTCGCCGCTGGTCCAGCGAAAGTCGTGCCCATCCGGCGCTGTCTCCATTCCATTGAAGCCCGTCACGCGAACCGACGGGTGCGGATGCAGTCCGAGAACGGTTCGCGGGGTGATGCGGTAACGCGGCGGGAGCCACACGCCGCTTCGGCCCCAGAGCACCACGCGATCGTTCTCCTCGGCCTCCACGAATCGGGGATGCCCTGCATCTCTCCAGCCCCGTGGCGCCAGCACGAAGTCGGCATCGCACGTCGTCGAGCAACCCTCGAAGCGCACCCCTCGCAACCGATCATCGTACCGCTCGAGATAGCGCTCGTCGCCCCCGTTGACCCACCCCACGCGAGCCGCGCCGATGGAGGAGAGCGTACCCTCGAGACGAGATGACGAGATCACGGGAAGGTGCTGGGGCAGCAGCGACACCCAGCCGATGGCGAGCGCCATGAGCGCCAGCGCGGCCAGGCTCTCTCGCCACGCAATCTGCATCGACAGGGCGCGGAGGGGAACAACGCCCCCCTCGTGACCGCGAAGGAAGCGCATGACAGGCTCCTCCACGAAGCGATGCACGGCAAGCCCGACGACCGTGAGCGAGAAGATGAACAAGACCGCGAACGCGGGCTGGTCGACGAACCCGTCCCAGCCAGACACGAGATGGGCCAACAGCAACAACGGTTCCTGCAAGATGTAGACGGCGTAGCTGGCGCATCCGAGGCGCACGAGCAGGCGACTGCCCAGGATGTCGGCCACCGCACCGCCCATGAGCAGTCCCCAGATGAGCACGGCGAAGAGCGGTGCGAGAAGGGTGTTGTGCACATAGATGAACCAGGGCCCCTGGTGCATGGAGAGCATCGTCGCGATCACCAGGCAGGTTCCCGACAGCACGTCGCCGAGCCGTCGATTCGATCGGCATCCCCACGCGCTGTACCATCGGCCCAGCACAATGCCGATGACGAACTCGGGAAGATGGATGATGGGGTTGAACTTCACGAACCACCGATCCCAGTCGACGAAGGCCGGTTCCAGCCCGCGAGCGTGATCGAACCCGCGCGTCATGGCCAGCCCGATCAGCCACGCAACCGTCGTGGCAGCCAACATGCCGCGACGCGTTCGAACCTTGAGCACAAGCGGAACGAGAAGCGGAAACGTGAGATAGAAGAAGATCTCGCATGTGTTGGTCCACGCCGCGATGTTCCAGCTCACCGCATAACGAGGCAGCCACCCGCTGAGCATGAGTGCCGAGGCGACGAACGATCCCCACGTGCCGCGCAGGGGGATGTCCCACGCCAGGCGCAACGCGAGCAGCAGAAACAGTGCCAGCAGATGGCACGGGTAGAGGCGCGATAGTCGCGCCAGCCAGAACCTGCGCACATCGACCGTCAGGCCCGAATCGGCGTTGACGTACTTGTAGGTGAGGATGAAGCCGCTCAAGACAAAGAACAGCGGCACCGTGGCAACGAACGGCAGCCACTCGAGATGAACGAGCACGACGCTCACCGCGGCAACGTAGCGAATGCCCATGAGTGGGCGAAGCTGCGTGTCGTCCACGCCAGAAGGTTCACGCACGCGCGGTCAACGCGCTCCGCAAGCGCAATGCCACCTGGGCGGGCGTGACAGTGGGTCGAGGAAGACCGGTGGGCACGCCGGACAGCGTGGCCAGCCATACGAACATCGGCCCCGTCGAGGTCGATGCGAGCGCGGAGACATCGCTCGTCACCTGCGCGTACCCGCAGGCCAGGGCAACCGCGGGCAGATCAACGCCTCGAGAGAGCGTAGGCTGCCCCCCCGTCGACTCGTGCACGCCGTTGTCGAGCACCACGTGAACGAAGTTGGGTGGCCGCTGGCGTGCGATGGCAGCGCATGCGCCGAGACGCATGAGCAGCGCCCCGTCGCCATCGATCACGATGACGCGGCGCGCCGGACAGGCGAGCGCAATCCCCAGCCCGAGCGAGGCGGCGCACCCCATCGATCCGACCATGTACAGCTGGTTGGGCGCATCCCCGAGGGCGTACAGCTGGCGACCCGTGTAGCCGGTCGACGCCACGAGGATGTCGCGGGGCTGGGCCAGCGCGCGGATTCGACGCAGCGCGTCGACGCGCGTCACCGGCGTCGGCGAGGAGGTCGCGCTCTGCTGCGGGCTGCCGGCTGTCGCGCCGAGAAATCGGGTGGGGGGCGCAGAGGGCGGTTCGGCCGTCGCGATCCCCCCCTGCGTGTACCCTGCGTCAAGACATGCCTCAGTATGGGGCCGCGCGGCGAAGGTGCCTCTCTCGACCACGAGCGCTTGTGAGCGCCCTCTCTCGCGCAACGCCGCCACAGCGCCATCGAGCACGACCTTCCAGGCGTCGGGCGCACGCGGGAGCACCTGCCACTCCACCCGCATGAGCTCGAGCATCTGTATGGTGATGTCGCCCATGAGCGCGTGTTGCGGCTCATCATCAGCGCCGCCCCGTCGCGTCACGATGAGCAGGACAGGCGTCTCGAAGACGTGGGCCAGCGACGTGAGCGGGTTGACCGCATTGCCCAGGCCGGCGTTCTGCATGTAAACCACAGCCGAGCCGCCCCCGACATGGGCGCCCACGGCCACCGCGACGGCATCGCCCTCGTTGGCCACCGGCACGTGACGCAGGCCAGGTTCGCCTTCGACGACCTCGAGAAGCGGCGTGAGGAACGAGCACGGCACACCGCTCCAGGTGTCGAATCCACGTTCCGCAAGGGCACGCACGAACCCGCAGGGGTCAATCATATCGCCAGGGGTTCACGCCCCGCCCCACGTCTCCCTCCACACAGTCGACCAGGATCGCGGCCCCGCGTGGCTTCGTGCGTGTACGGCGCTGATGGGCCAAGGCAGGGAAACAGGCGCCATCGCGAAACTCTCGTGCCCATGTCGCGCACGATCCTCCTCAACCCGGGTCCCGTGACGCTCACCGAACGGGTGCGTCAGTCGCTGCTGCGCCCCGACATGTGCCATCGCGAGGCCGACTTCGCCGCGATGCTCACGTCCATCAAGGAGCGGCTACGGTCGATCTACACCGCCCCCGCGCACGAGGCCGTGCTGCTCACCGGCTCCGGCACGGCGGCCGTAGAGGCCATGTTGGCCACCTTTGCCCCGAGGCGCGCATCGACGCTGGTGGCCACCAACGGCGTCTACGGCGAGCGCATGGCGGCCATGCTGGCCGCTCAGGGCAAGCCGCATCGAACCCTCGAAGGCGCCTGGACCGAGGGCCTCGATCTGCCGACCATCGAGGCCGCCCTTCACGACCCCGACATCACGCACGTGGCCGCGGTGCACCACGAGACCACAACCGGACGGCTCAACGAAGCCCATGCGCTCGCCGACCTCTGTGCCCGCCACGGCCGCGCCCTGCTGCTCGACGCGGTGAGCAGCTTCGGCGGCGAGGACGTTCCCGTAGCCCAGTGCCTCGCGGTGGCCGCAACCGCGAACAAGTGTCTGCACGGCGTGCCCGGCGTAGCCTTCGTCATGGCAGACACGGCGGCGCTCGAGCACGGCGACCCGGTCTCTCCCACGGTCTACCTCGACCTGAGGCGCTACCATCGTGAGCAGCAGCACGGGTTCTCGCCGTTCACAATGGCCGTGCACGCCTGCTTCGCCCTCGACGAAGCCCTGACCGAGCTCAGCGATGAGGGGGGATGGGCCGAGCGGCGCACCGTCTACCGCAAACGCTCAGCGCGCGTGCGCGAGGCGCTGGCTGTCGCCGGACTCGAACCGCTCGTGCCAGACGGCCAGCGCGCATCGATGCTCACGGCCTGGCCCCTGCCGAACGGACTCCCCTACGAAGCCCTGCATGCCGCCATGCGCAAGGCAGGCTTCGTCATCTACGCCGGCCAGGGCGCTCTGGCCGGGCACATCTTTCGCATCGCCACCATGGGGGCCATCGGCGATGACGATCTCGCGCGTCTGGTCGAAGCCCTGCGCTCGGTCTGCGACACGCCTTGCCGATGAGAACCGCGTGCATCCTGGCTGCCGGGCGAGGGACCCGACTCGGCGCGTTCGGGCAGATGCGGCCCAAGGGGTTCATCGAGGTGGGTGGTGCGCCCATCGTGGTGCGCTCTGTCGAGCGCCTGCGGCGCGCCGGGATCGAGCGCGTCGTCGTGGTCACCGGTCACCAGGCCGACTGGTATGCCGAGCTCGATGTCGAGCGGGTGCACAACGCCGAATTCGCGCACACCGGAAGCCTGCGCTCGCTGGCCTGCGCGCGGGAGGCCCTGGCTGGGGAAGAGACCTTTCTGCTGCTCGAGAGCGATCTGGTGTACGAGCAGCGCGCCCTAGAGGCGCTGCTCGTCTCGCCCCACGAGAGTGCCATCGTGGTGAGCGGGCCTACGGGGGCGGGCGACGAGGTGTGGGTTGCCCACGACGAAGGCCGTCTCGTGTCGATGTCGAAAGACCCCGGACGCCTGTCGTCGGGCCCGCACGCCGAGCTGGTGGGCATCTCGCGCATCTCGCGCGCGCTCTTCGAGGCGCTGCTCGAGATCGACCGTGAATCGGGCGCGCTCGCCTACGAGACCGACGGTCTGGTGCGCTGTGCAGGGCGGTTCGACATCGGCTGCGTGATGGTGACCGACCTGCGCTGGGGAGAGATCGATGACGAGGCCCATCTGGCACGAGCCCACCACGTGCATGACGAGATCGTGAGAATGAACGCATGAGCCGAACAGAACAGCTGCGAGCCCTGCTCGAGTCGCCGCGACTCGACTTTCTCGTGGAGGCGCACAACGGCTTGAGCGCGCGCATCGTCGAAGAAGCCGGTTTTCACGGAATCTGGGCGGGGAGCCTTGCGCTGTCGACCCAGTTCGGGCTGCGCGACTGCAACGAAGCCTCGATGACCCAGGTGATCGACATGCTCGAGCACATGGCCGACGCCACCCATCTGCCCATCCTGCTCGATGGAGACACGGGCTACGGCGACTTCAACAGCGTGCGCCGCCTGGTGCGAAAGCTCGAGCAGCGCGGCATCGCCGGCGTCTGCATCGAAGACAAGATCTTCCCCAAATCGAACAGCCTGCTCGAAGGTGCGACCCATGCGCTTGCCGACATCGATGAGTTCTGCGGCAAGCTGAAAGCCGGCAAGGACAGCCAGCGCGACCCGAGCTTCTGCATCGTCGCTCGGGTCGAGGCGCTCATCGCGGGCGCAGGGCTTGATGAAGCACTCCGACGCGCGGAGGCCTATCGCAAGGCCGGCGCCGACGCCATCCTCATCCACAGCCGTCAGACCGTCGCCGACGAGGTGATGGCCTTCGCTCGCGAATGGGCCTGCAGAAGTCCCCTCATCGTGGTGCCCACGCGCTATCCCCAGACCCCCACCGATGCCTTCCGCGCGGCCGGCATCAACGTGGTGGTGTGGGCCAACCCCATGGTGCGGGCCTGTACCGCCGCCATGCAACACGTGGCGCGCGAGCT
>RGZZ01000165.1 GCA_010028905.1 Pseudomonadota bacterium
TCCACCAGCCAGAGCGCCGCCGTGTCGAGCTCGACGGCAAGCCGCCAGTGCGCCGGCACGTCGCGATCCTTGCGACCGACGAACAGCGCTCCCCGACGCCCAGGGCACAGGTCGAGCGCGTGCGCGTCGAAGCGCAGGGTGATGGTGCGGCCCAGCCGCTCCACGCCCGTCAAAGGGCGCCCGATCAGCGCATCGTGCGCCCCCTCGAGCGCCGTGGGCGACGCCCGGTGCACGGCGCGAAGGCGGCGACCCGAGACGCGCTCGGAGAGCCATCGGCGGACGCACTCGGCCTCGGGCAGGAACATCAGGCGCCAGTCACCGCTTGCGGCGGGGCGAGTGGCTTCATCTCAGCCCAGTTCTCTCCGACCTTGACGTCGACCACGATGGGCACCGACATGGGCAGCGCCCCCGCCATGAGGGCTGTCACCCGTGGCGCAATCTCGGCCACGCGATCGCGCTCGACCTCGAAGACCAGCTCGTCGTGGACCTGAAGGCGCATCTCAGCCTCCGGCAGCTCGCGGTCGAGCGCCACCATGGCGAGCTTGACGAGATCCGCCGCGGTGCCCTGAATGGGTGCATTGGTGGCCATGCGCTCGGCGGCGGCCTTGAGCATGCGGTTCTGGCTGTTGATGTCAGACAGCCACCTGCGACGACCCAGCATGGTCTCGACGTAACCCTTGTCCTCGGCGTCGCGCACGGTTCTCTCCATCATGTCGCGCACGCCGCCGAAGTTCTCGAGGTAGCGATCGATGAAGTCGCGCGCCTCCTTGCGGCTCACGCCGATGCGCTGCCCCAGCGCGTCCGGACCCATGCCGTAGAGGATGCCGAAGTTGACCTCCTTGGAGGCGCGCCGCTGCTCGGAGGTCACCGATTCGCGGGGCACGCCGAACACCTGCGCGGCTGTGGCGGCGTGCACGTCACCCCCGTCCCGGAAGATGCCCACCAGCCGCGCGTCGCCGCTGAGGTGGGCCATCACCCGAAGCTCGATCTGGGAGTAGTCTGCCGACATCAGCACCCGGTCCGGACGGCTCACCACGAAGGCGCGCCGGATGCGCCTTCCCAGCGGCGTGCGAACGGGGATGTTCTGCACATTGGGGTCAGACGACGACAAACGCCCGGTCGCCGCCACGGTGGCGTTCCACGACGTGTGAACGAGCCCGTCGGCATCGGCCAGGCGCGGCAGCGCCTCGACGTAGGTGCCGTTCAGCTTGGCCACCTCACGGTAGTCGACGATGCGCTGGCACACCGGATGATCAGGCGCAAGCTTGAGGAGCGTGTCGGCGTCGGTGACGTACTGCCCGACCTTGGTCTTGCGCCCCCCGGGGATCTGCAGGCGCTCGAAGAGCACCTCTCCCAGCTGCTTCGGGCTGTTCACGTTGAAATCGACGCCCGCCAGGGTGCAGATCTCACGCCGCATCGCGTCGAGCTCGCCGTCGAGCTCCCGACCGAGCGCCTCGAGATAGGGCACGTCGACCTTCACCCCACGTCGCTCCATGCGCGCGAGAATCGCCTGCAGCGGCATCTCCACATCGAGGAAGAGACGCTCCTGGCCCTCCTCGCGCAGGCGCTTGAGCAACCCAGTGGCCAGCTCGAGGGTGGCAGCGGCGGTCTCTCCCGCAAAGCGGGCGCGAACGGCGCCATCGACGGCGCTCCAGGGAACGGCCTTGGCCCCCTTGCCCAGCATCACCTCCGCGTCCGGAGGCAGCCGCGTGCCGTGACGCGCAGCAATGGCCTGCAGCGACTTCTGGCTCTCCGACGACTCGAGCAGGTACGACGCCACCCCGACATCGCGCCATCGCGAGAAGTCGATGTCATCGCCGAGCTCGACCATCAGCGATTTCAGATCGAAGGTCCAGGCCTCTCGATCGAGCGACGAGATGAGCGCGCGCACGGTGCCCGCATCGGCGCCGGGCATCGCGGGAGCGGGCTCGAGGGTAAGCTGCTCGACCTCGGCGGACGCACAGGCCACTCCCAGGGCGATGGCGTGGTCGGGGTCGGTGGCGAATCCCGCCTCGATGGTATGGCCCTCCGCACGCACGAATGAAACCCCGAAAAGATCGGCCGACGACGACCGCTGCAGACGCTGCGTGACCTCGGCGGCATCATCGGTCTCGAACACGTCGACGTCGGGCCGGCGCGAAGACCCGCCTTGTTCAGCGGTGGCGCTCCCCCCCTCCGCAGACGAGAGCCGCAAGCGCTCCACCACCCGCCGGAACTCGAGCCGCTCGAGGATGTCGCGCGCGCTCAGCGGCACGCCGGACCACTGACACCCCTCCCAGTCGATCTCGAGCGGAACGGCCGTGTTGATTGTGGCAATGGCCTTGAAGCGGTGCATGATCTCCGCGCTCTCCACGAGCCGATCACGCCATCGCTGGGGAAGGGCCTCCGGGTGTTCGAGCATCGCCTCGACGGTGCCGAACTCCCCGATGAGCTTCGAGGCGGTTCCCTTTCCGATGCCCTCGACGCCAGGGATGTTGTCGGAGCTGTCGCCCGCCAGCGCCTTGAAATCGGGGATGCGCGCCGGCTCGAAGCCGAAGCGCTCCACCACCCCCGGAACATCGTAGCGCACCGTATCGGTGATGCCGCGCACCGTGGCCATGACGCGCACATGCGCATCGACCAGCTGCAGCAGGTCGAGATCACCGCTGACCAGCACCACCTCGTCGAACCCCTCAGCCTCAGCTCGCCTGGCCAGGGTGCCGATGCAATCGTCGGCCTCGTGCTCCGTCGTCGCATAGATGGGGATCTGGAAGGCCGTGACGAGCTCCTCGATGACCGGGAGCTGCGTGGTGAGATCTTCCGGCATGCGGTCGCGCCCGCCCTTGTAGTCGGCGTAGACCGCCGTGCGCGAGAGCGGGCGGCCGCGATCGAACGAGACCGCGACGTGCGTGGGCTGCTCGGTGTCGATGGACTTGAGCAGCATGTTGGTGAAGCCGAGAACCGCGTTCACGGGCTCGCCCTGACGCGTGGTGAGCTTCGGCATCGCGTAGAAGGCGCGATAGGCGAGGCTGTGGCCGTCGACCAGCATGAGACGTCTCTTGGCGGGCGAGTCAGACATGGCGCGCAGTTTCTGCCCCCCTTCGGAGGGTTCCTCCGCGAGGGCAGGCGACTGCGCCGAACGCCGAGACAGAGAGCGCCAGGGGCGTGGCCTCAGCGTGGGCGAACCGATCAGGCGATGCGGTGGGCGCTCAAGGTTCGGGAATCGGTGGGTTCAGCGGAACGCGCCGCGCGATGTCATACGCGCAGCCTTCGATGAGGATGTGCGTGCGCACGTTGTAGATCGACAGCGGCACGTTCGTGTTGTCGACGAACGGCACATTCGTGTAGGTGATCTCACCCCCATCGAGGACGGTCACGGTGCCGCTCCCACAGACGCTGAAGGTCTTGTCCGGCAGGATGTGGCACGCCGTGTCCTCGTCGATGCCGATGCCGAGCAGGAAGGGGTTGTGCGCCACCACCGTGAGCAGGCGGCCGATGCGACGCCGAGCCGAGAAGTGCTGGTCGACCACCACGTTCTTCAGCAGCCCGAGACCGGCCCCCACCATGACCTTGCCCTTTCGCGGGGACAGGCCGGTGGTGCCGGACATGATCATGTGGCGAGACACGGCCGACGCGCCCGCGCTCGTTCCCCCCACCACCCCGCCGCGCTCATACATGCGGTAGAGCGCCTGAGACAGCGTGGTTCCGCCGATGGCGCTCGTGAGCGCCAGCTGGTTGCCACCGGTGAAGAAGGCGCCGGTGAGCTGCTCCATGAAGCGGACATACTTGGGATTGAAGGCGTCGTTGCGCGACATGATGGGCATGGCGTAGACATCGCGCACCCCGAGACCACGGAACAGCTCGACGTAGACATCAGCCGCCTGTGGGGAATGGGGCTTGGCGGTGGCCAGCACGCCGATGCTGGCCGACGAACCGCCGCACAGCTCGACGAAGCGGCGCAGAACGCGCATGGCGCCCTTCTTGTCTTCAGCGCCCCCGATGATGAAGAGCGAGCCCTTGACCGATGAGTCTGAGCTCTGGCTCTCGTGGGGTGCGCCTTGCGAGAGGCGGGCCAGGGCCTGCGCTCTCGCGGCTTCTTTGGCGTCAGATGCGCGGGAGGTGCTGTCGATCTTGCTCACGTCGCGCCCGGTTCGGCGAAAACCCCATCAAATCCTGGCAGGCGCGGCAGGGCTCGGCTGCGGGCAGGGCAAAGGCGTTCACGCGGCGCATTTACCCGCACGCACCGACCCAGGCCTTGCTCGCGTGCCTGGCCCAACGAATCTCAGGAGAACGCCGCCGATGCCCGGTACGCCCAACGAACACGTTCAATCCACCCGTCCCCTGCGCACCTTCGAGCGCGGGCTGACCATCCGCAGCACGCGTCTCTACCAGGGCCCGAACGTGTGGGCCTTCAAGCCGCTGGTGCACATGGTGATCGACCTCGGCGACCTCGAAGAGCACCCGAGCGACGCCCTCGAGGGCTTCACCGACGCCCTGCTCGAAGCCATTCCCACGCTGTGGGAGCACAAGTGCTCGGTGGGGCAGCACGGCGGCTTCGTGCAGCGCCTGCGCACGGGCACCTGGATGGGGCACATCGCCGAGCATGTGGCCCTCGAGCTGCAGACTCTCGCCGGCAATCCGGTGAAGTTCGGAAAGACACGGGGCACCGACGAGCCCGGCGTCTACAACATGGTGTACGAGTACGTCGAGGAGAACGTGGGCATCGCGGCGGGCAGGCTGGCCATCGAGCTGGTGGGCGCGCTCGCCGAGGGGCGCAGCTTCGACCTCGCACCGCGGCTGGCAGACCTCGCGTCGATGGTCGAGGAGCTCGCCTTCGGCCCCAGCACGCAGTCCATCCTCAACGAGGCGAAGATCCGCAAGATCCCCGTCATCCGGCTCAACGACGCCAACCTCGTCCAGCTGGGCTACGGGCGATGGCAGCAGCGCATACAGGCCACCACGACGTCGCTGACCCGCATGATCTCGGTCGACATCGCCTGTGACAAGAACCTGACGAAGCGCCTGCTGGCCGACATCGGCATCCCTGTTCCACAGGGCGCCGTGGTTCGAAGCCTCGCGGAGGCACTCGAGCAGGCCGCTGAGATCGGCTACCCCCTGGTCACCAAGCCGCTCGACTTCAGCCACGGTCGCGGCATCAGCCTCGACATCCGCACCCCGGAAGCGCTCGAGAAAGCCTTCCAGGCGGCGTCCTCCTACACCCGGGACGTGATTCTCGAGCCCTACATCACGGGGCGTGACTATCGGGTGCTGGTGGTCAACGACAACGTGATCGCCGTGGCCGAGCGCGTGCCTGCCCATGTGGTGGGAGACGGCACGCACACGGTCACCGAGCTCATCGATCTGCTCAACGCCGACCCGCGGCGCGGCGTCGGCCACGAGAAGGTTCTCACTCGGGTGAAGATCGACGACGAGACGATGCGCCTCCTTGGAGAGCAGAACCTCACGCTGACGTCGGTTCCCGCGGCCGAGCAGATGGTGATGCTCAAGGCTACCGCCAACATCTCGACCGGAGGAACCGCCATCGATCGCACAGACGAGGCGCTGTTCGAGAACATCGAGATGGCTCGGCGAGCCGCGCGGGTCATCGGGCTCGACGTGGCCGGGATCGACATCATCTGCAAGGACATCCGCACCTCCATCGCCGACACCGGCGGCGCGATCATCGAGGTGAACGCGGCGCCGGGCTTCCGCATGCACGTTGCACCGTCCGAGGGGAAGCCGCGCGATGTGGCCGGACCGGTGGTCGACATGCTGTTCCCGCCGGGAACGCCGTTCCGCGTCCCCATCCTCAGCGTCACCGGCACCAACGGCAAGACCACCACCGCGCGCATGTGCGCGCACATCCTGAAGATGGCGGGGCAGAAGGTCGGGCTCACCACCACCGACGGCATCTACATCGACGGCAACCTGGTGCGACGCGGCGACATGACAGGGCCGTGGAGCGCGCGCATGGTGCTCAAGGACCCCAGCATCGATGTGGCCGTGCTCGAGACCGCGCGGGGGGGGATCCTGCGCTCGGGCCTCGGTTTCGATCGCAGCAACATCGGCGCGGTGCTGAACGTCTCCGACGACCACCTCGGGCTCGGAGGCATCAACACGGTCGACGAGCTGGCCAATGTCAAGTCACTGGTGATCGAGGTGGTCCTTCCCGGAGGCTGGGGCGTTCTCAATGCCGAGGACCATCGCTGCGTGGCCATGGCAGAGCGATGCGACGGCAAGGTGGCCTGGTTCTCGTATGACCCAGGCAATGCGCTGTTCCGAGGCCACGTGGAGAGCGATGGCAAGGGCGCCACCTACGAGCAGCAGACCATCGTCCTCCACGATGGACGCAAGCGCATGCCCGTGGTGAACGTGGTGGAGGTGCCCGCCACCTATGGCGGCACGTCGAGCGCGAACATCAAGAACGCCCTTGCCGCGGCACTGATGTGCCATCTCGCGGGGGTGGCCATCGAGGACATCCGCCAGGGCCTTCAGACCTTCGACGCCTCGTTCCATCTGACCCCGGGACGCATGAACCTGGTCGACGTGAAGGGGTTCCGCGTGCTGCTCGACTACGCCCACAACGCCGCGGCCTTCGAGGAGATGGCCAGCTTCGTGCGGGCCTTCCACAAGCAGCGGAGCATCGGCGTCATCGCCGGGCCTGGCGACCGTCAGAACAGCGCCCTGACCCGACTGGGCGAGCTCGCGGGCGCCATCTTCGACGTTCTCATCATCAAGGAAGACGACAATCGCCGGGGACGCGCGCCGGGAGAGACCGCATCGATTCTCGAGGCGGGCGTGCGCGCGGGGCGAGCGGCGGCGGGGCGTGAGACCACCGACGAGAACCTGCGCATCATCCCGGTCGAGCCGGAAGCGGTAGACTGCGCGCTGAAGCTGGGGCGCCGTGACGACCTCGTGGTGATCCTGGGAGACGATCTGCTGCGCTGCTGGGAGCAGATCAGCGCCGCGCGACGCGGCTGACCCCCCCTACTCCTGCGCGGGCGGATCGGCGGCAAGCGTGAAGATGAACGTGCTGCCACGCCCCAGCTCGCTCAGAACCCGCACCTGCCCTCCGTGGGCACGCACGATCTGCTGCACGATGGACAGACCCAGCCCCGTGCCGCCCGGTGTTCGGCCGTCGCTGCCGGCAACATGGAAGAAGCGCTCGAAGATGCGCTCCAGGTTCTCGGGAGCGATGCCAGCCCCCGTGTCGGCCACCTCGACCTGCACCGAGCCGTCGTCGAGCCGACAGGCCCGGATCTCGACGCGCCCGTCTGCCGTGAACTTGAGCGCGTTGCCCACCAGGTTGTAGAAGACGCGGGTCAGCATGCCGCGATCTGCGTTCACCGAGAGCCCCACGGGCACATCTGCGCCCAGGAGAATACCCTTCTTGCGCGCCGCCAGCCGGAAGTTGGAGCAGATCTCGGTCGCGAGAGAATCGAGCCGGACCTCCTGCACGTGCATGCGCATGAGCCCCTTGTTGGCTTCGAGACGAGAGAGCGACAACAGGTTCTCGATGAGCTCCTTGAGGAGATCGGTCTGGCTGTCGACCGTCTCGAGGATGTCGAGCACCGCGTCATCGAAGCGACGTGGATCCTTGAGGAGAACATAGAGGTAGCCCTTGATGATGGTGAGCGGGGTTCGCAGCTCATGCGCCACGGTGGAGAGAAAGTCGGACTTGACCGCGTCCATCTTGCGCAGATGCTGGTTCATGCGGCTGATCTCGTCGAACATGGCCACATTCTCGATGGCCATGGCCAGATGGCGGGCAAGCTCACGGACCCGTGCCTCGTGGTGAGACTCGAAGGCACGGCGGCGTCGGCTCGCAAGCGCCAGCGCGGCCACCGTCTCGCGCCGAACGATGAGCGGAACGAGCATGAAGCTCTTCATGCCGCGACCCGAGAGGTACTGCTCGAACCCGCCCTCCGCGTCGTCGATGTCGTGCCGGAGAACGGGTCCCTGGCCAGCCAGGGCTTCCTGCACGAGCGTGTGCGCGAGGGGAAAGGTGATCTCGCGCTTCGACAGCCCGCCGTCATCGGCGGTGGACACCGACAGCCGCATCAGTGCGTGCTCGCGGTCGACGATGATCAGGCCTGACCAGTCACACGCGACGAACTTCCCGGTGCTGGCCACCACGCTGCCAAACACCGAGGAGAGCTCACGGGTCGAGCTCACCGTTTCGGTGAGGCGGCTGATCGCCTCGAGACGCTCGACCCGATCCTCGAGCTGACGAATGAGTCGGGCGTTTCTGAGGAAGATGCTCGCCTGTCGCACGACACCGTAGATGAGATCGATCTGCGACGGCGCGAACATGCCGGAGGTGGTGTGCATGACGAACACCAGGCCTGTGCAGGTCTCCTGGGAGACGAGCGGCCAGACCCCAAGGGCGCGCGCGCCGCAGAGCGTGGTGAGGAACATCTCGGTCGGGCCGAGATCGACAGCGTCGAGGTCAGCCTCGACCCGCGCCTTGCGCTTCTCGAAGACGAGCCGCGAGAGCTCTTCCTGCGCCGGGAAGAAGCGCAGCAGCTCGCCGATGTGCAGGCGCTGAAGGCCATCGAGTCCCCAGGAGGCGCACACCCGAAGGCAGTCTCCCCCCTCGTCGTCGGAGAGGATGATGCAGTGCGACGCCTGCAGCGCTCGGGCGCACATCTCCGCAAACCCATGCATGCCCTCCCCCACCTGAAGGGAGCTGGCCGCGAGCCGGGCCGCCTCGAGCATGAGGCGGCGCCCCTCAGACTGACGTGCCTGCTCGAGCTGGAGCTTTGCGTTCTCGATGGCGAGGCTGGCTGGAATCGCCAACCGCTCGAACGCGGATATCTCGCGCGCGTGCATCACGCACGGGTCTGCGAAGACGGCGGTGAGTGTGCCGACGACCCGCTCGCCAAAGACCAGGGGAACGACGAAGAGACTGTCGGGGCCGTTCTCAAAGGGGGCTCCGCGATCGCCCACCTGGGTGAACAGCGTGGCGCGGCGGGTCTTCATCACCTCTCGCTCGAGCGGGCCGCACCAGGCGGGCAGGGGCGCTGGCGCGATGCGCCGGGCATGCCACCATGCGCCCACGATGAGTGCCGGCCCCCCCTGTTCGGTGAAGAGCACGTGGCACGCTTCGGTGGAGAGCACCTTGCCCGCGTTCTCGACGATGTGCGTGAGCACCGACGCGGCATCACGCGACAGCACCAGCCCCAATGCCTCGTCGTGCAGCGCGCTGAGTGCGCGGATGCGCTTGCGCAGCGGCTTGGCGAGCGCTGACAGATCAGGCATCGCAGCTCACCTCCCCCTTCGGCGAGGCAACGCCCTGCCGCGACCCATCGGCAGCCGGGCGCGCGTCTGGCTCAGTACTTGACCTTGAGGATGAGCTCGATGCTGTGGATGAGATCTTGCGGCTCGAACGGCTTCGTGATGTAGTAGTTGGCCCCGAGGCTGTAGCCCTTCATCAGGTCCTTGTCCTCGGTCTTTGCCGTCACGACGATGACAGGCACCTGGGCCGTCTCCGGCCGCTCGCGCATGTCCTTGAGGATGGAGAAGCCGTCGACGTTCGGCATCATGATGTCGAGGATCACGAGATCGTATCGGTTTGCGTGCAGCTTCTCGAGCGCCTCGTTGCCTTCGACGGCCTCATCGATATCGATGCCGTCCTTGCGAACGAGGATGTTGAACAGCTTGCGGATGTGCTGATCGTCTTCGACGATGAGAATCTTCTTGTTCGTGTCGGCGGTCAAAGCCCGCACCTCCGTGGTCTGCGAAGCCGCCCGATGCCCAGGGCAGGCGCTGCGCTTCGATGCGCGCTGCAACCCGGAACAGGAAGTCGCGCGCGTGGATGCGTTTCACTTC
>RGZZ01000166.1 GCA_010028905.1 Pseudomonadota bacterium
GTGCGGTTCAGTTGAGCATGTGGTGCAGGCGGCGGAGACGCTCGAGATCCTCTTCGATCTCCGCGGCGTCCGGCGCCTCGCCGGGATAGCGCGTGAGATACGCGGTGAGATCACGGCGCGCGTCCCCATAGCGCTGCAGCTGCGCGTTCACGAGACCGCGGTCGCGGTAGTGCTGCAGATCATCCGGCTGCAGGGCGACGAGGAGATCGTGGACCCAGAGCGCCTCGCGGAAGTTCGTGGCCCGCAGATAGACCCGCTTGAGATTGTTGAGCAAGCGAACCAGCACCTCGTGGGGAGCCGCAGCCTCGAGCCACGCGGACTGCCACTCGACCGGATGGCCCGTCACCGAGGCGACACGCCGTCTGCAGTCATCCACGCTCAAGATCTGCCCGCGATGGAAGGGGTCGACGAGCACCTCCCCCTCGCGCTGCGGATCATGCACGCGAACGATGAAATGGCCCGGCAGGCCCACCCCCTCCACGTCGAGGCCGCCCTCGCGACCCACCGCGATGAAGATGATGGAGAGCGTGATGGGCAGGCCCCGCCTGCGCTCGAGAACCTGATCGAGAAGGCTGTTGCGCGGATCGTAGTAGGTCTCCGTGTCTCCGCGAAAACCGTCTTCCTCGAACAGGATGTCGTTGAGCGCTTCCACCCGCCCCCGCAAGGAGGGATCGCGCTGCTCGAGCCGGGCACGAAACCGACTGCCCATGGACCCAAGCGAGCGCAGGCAGGCGTCGATGTCGAGATCGTGTCGCGCCTCGGTGGCGACGAGCAGCGCCGCCAGCGCCAGGTGATCGACATCGACGCCGCTCCGCAGGAGGTCGAGAAGGGCCTGACGTCTCGGGGATGGCACCCGTGTGGATTCGTACGGCCGGAGAGGGATCCCTCCGACGCACTCGAAACCCTTCCGCGTGCGAATCACCATCGACGATCCGTATCCCGCTCGCAAGGCAGTCACCATGGCCATCGACGTGCTGAAGAAGGGGGGCGTGCTCATCTACCCCACCGACACCACGTATGGCATCGGCTGCGACCTCTTCAACAAGGACGCCATCGAGCGCGTGTATCGCATCAAGAAGATGGCCAAGCAGAAGCCCCTTTCATTCATCTGCGCTGACCTCAAGGACATCAGCCGCTACGCGCAGGTGACGAACTATGCCTACCAGACGATGCGACGCCTGCTTCCTGGCCCCTATACATTCATTCTGAACGCCACCAAGACCGTGCCCAAGCTCATGATCACGAAGCGCAAGACCGTGGGCATACGCGTGCCGGACAACGAGATCTGCCTCGACATCGTGGCGGGGCTGGGCCACCCCATCGTCACCACCAGCGCGAACATCGAGGACGAAGACATCATCAGCGAGCCGGAGGAGATCGATGAGAGGTTCGGTGACGACGTCGATCTCTTCATCGATGTCGGTCCGCTGCCTGTCCAGCTCTCGTCGGTGATCGACCTCATCGATGACAGTCCCGTCGTCGTGCGCGAGGGCCTCGGCGACGTCAGCATGTTCGCGTGAGGCGCACGTGCATCCGCGCTTCGACGATCTGAAGGCCTTCTACACGCGGCTCGAAGCCGAGGTTCCCGCCACCCGCGGCCTTCCGAGAGGCGCCGCGCCGGCCTCCAATGTGTGCGGCACGTGCTTCGAGTGCTGCAAGTTCAATCTCATCCTCACCCGACACGAGTTCGACTGCCTCGAAGACCACCTGATCGAGCAGGAGGGGCGCTCACCCATCTCGTGGGTGACGTGCACAACGCCTTTGCAGGACGCGCGCCTCAGCAAGCCCGTCGACCCTGACGCGCACTGCCCCCTCTACGTCCCGGGCAAAGGGTGTCGCGCCTATTCCGTGCGCCCTCTCGCCTGCCGAACATTCGGCCCCCTGCACCCCCGTGGCACCCTGCTGCCGCAGACCTGCGCCTACACAGAGTCGACCCCGTTCGACAGCGTCGAAGATCTGCCGCTCTGGGCGGAGTATGCCGAGATCGTGAGACGCAACCGCCCCAATCCACCGGGCTACTTCATCGCCCGCCCCCCGGACCCCGGATCGAACAGTTAACATCCCGTCAACATCTCTGCGCGGGAAGTTCACATTTGTTACATCCCCTTTCCTGAACTGCGTTGCTCCTGATGCGGATGATCCCTCAGAATCAAGCGAGAGGGCGGAAGAGACGGCCATGATCGTTCGCATCGAAAGGAGCGACTCGCGTGAGAATCCGTCCGTCTGACTACTGCGGAGCAGACCGTGCCACCCTCGAGCTGCCCCTGCACACGCAGGCTGCATCTCTGCTCAGAGGCTTCCTCTGCTCGATTCGCAACAGCCTCTTCCCCCGCGGCTGCGATCCGGGAGAATCCACCGTGATGCAGAGCGGCGCCCCCGTGATCGAGATCCCCCCCTCGGTCATCGGAGGCTGGCGCGTGCGAAAGCTCATCGGGCAGGGCACGAGTGCCCGTGTCTACTGCGTCGAGCCCGTGGGCGCCGAGCGCAGCACCGAAGCACACGCACTCAAGCTCATGAACGCCGACGTGGCCCGCGACAAGGGGGCACGCGACCGATTCCGGCGTGAGAGCCGAATCCTGCAGAGCATCCGCCATCGCAACGTCATCCGCCACTTCGAGACGGGCGAGCACGAGGGGCGCCCGTACCTGGTCATGGAGCTCGTCGAAGGACGCAACCTGCGCGACGCTCTCGCCGCCAACGAACCCAAGCTCAAGGGAAAGCTCGACTGGGCCATCCAGATCTGCAGAGGCCTCGCGGCGATTCACGGCAGAGGCGCAATCCACCGTGACCTGAAGCCAGAGAACATCATCACCACGTCGGTCGGCCTCGTGAAGATCGCCGACTTCGGCCTGGCGCGAACGCGGTCGACGGGCGTCGTGACAAAGGCCGGACATCTCGTGGGCACGCCCGCGTACATGTCGCCCGAGTACCTGATGGGCCAGGAACCGGACGCCCGCAGCGATCTGTACAGCCTGGGCGTGGTTCTCTACGAGCTGTTCAGCGGTCACATGCCGTTCCCGGCCCGCAGCGTGAACGAGCACATCCAGGCCCATCTCGACTCGCGCCCAGAGCACCCGCATGTCCACGCGCCAGACATCCCGGCGAGACTCGACAGCCTGGTGATGCGGCTCCTCGACAAGCGGCCGGCGCGCCGTCCGGAGAGTGCGGAAGAGGTGCGAAACACCCTGGAGCTCGTGCTCGAGGAGCTCGTCGACCATCCGCGCCAGTCTGACCGATACGTGGCATAGCGGCCGCCGGAACGTGCGCCGGATCACGGCGCAGCGGCGCAGCAACGCATTGACGAAGATCGGGCGAGATGCTATGTTTCGCGCGCCGCGTCACGGCGCAGGCTGTTGCCCCGGCCGCGGTCTGCGAGACCCGTGTGCACGGGCAACGCCTGAGAACAACCCGCTGAAGGTGATTGAGATCGTCCTGCGCTTCCGACTCCGACATGTCCTGATTGCCCTCTTCGCACTCCTTTCCATCTTCACAGCCGTCGTCCGCGCCGCGCCGGCAGAGCCCCTTTCCACGGCCACCCTCGACGGGCTCGAATCGTTCGTGCAGACGGTTCAGCGCGAATCGATCTACGACCCATCGACCACCTCTCTCGTGCAAGGCGCCAGCCGCGCGCTGCGACGATGGCTCGACCGTCAGGGCGTAGAGGTCGAGAGCCCCCCCGCCAGCTCCATCGACAGCCTGCGGGAAGAGTTCGAGGCCGTGCTCGCCGCCCATCCAGGCTTGAGCCGCGCCGATCTGTACCACACCGTGATGCGCGGTCTGCTCGAGCCACTGGAAGAGCCGTACACCCGTTTTCTGAGCCCGCTCGAGTTCTCGCACCTCCGCGCCCGCATCGATGGCTCAGACGAGTGCGGACTGGGCTGCCATCTCGAGCTCGACGGAGAGCATCGCCTGGTGGTTGCCGAGACCTTCGAGGGCGCACCGGCAACCCGTGCTGGCCTGGCGGTGGGCGACGTTCTTCTCGACGCCGACGGTCGCCCGCTCGGCGGCCTGTCGCTCACAGCCGCCAAGGAGCTGCTGTGCGGCCCTTCGGGATCGCGGGTTCGGCTCACAGTTGCGCGCCCACAGCGAACCTTCCATGCCGATGTGATCAGAAGCCAGACGGAGCTTCCCACCATCACCGCGCGCATGCTCGACGAACACGTGGGATATCTGCGTCTGCGCGCCTTCTCCGCCGACCTCGCACGCCGCCTCGACACCGCCCTTGAAGCGCTTCAGCACAAGGGGGCCACGGCCTATGTGATCGACCTGCGCGACAACCGCGGAGGATTCGTGTCGTCGGCGGTGGACGCGTGCAGCCGGCTCCTCCCCCCTGGCACGCGCGTGATGTCGCTGCGCCAGAAGAGGCGGCCCGAGGTCGCCTACACCACGTACGACACCCCTCGCAGCACATCCGCCGCGCCCCTGGTGGTTCTGGTGAATGAGCGAAGCGCGAGCGCGTCAGAGATCATGGCAGGCTGCCTGCAGGACCATCACGCGGCGGTGCTCGTGGGCACCCGCACCTATGGCAAGGGTCTGGTGCAGAAGCTGTTCCCGCTCCCGGATGGCTCCGCCTTCGCCATCTCGACAGGCCGGTACCTGACTCCCGCCGGGCGTGACCTGCACAGAAACGGAATCGTGCCCGATGTGCGCATGGAGCAGCGACGGTACTGCGACGTCGGAAGCGACCCCCTTGTGCGAGAGGCCCTTGCTCGCCTGCACGTCGAGCGGGCTTCGGCACACCCCCGTCCACAGACCTGAGTGAGACCCTGGATCCGTTCGGGCCTCGGATGCGCAGAAAAAACAGAAGCGGCTGCTCGTCGAGCAACCGCTTCGCGCTTCGTTCCTACTTGATGCGCAACAAGACTAGCCTCAGGTCTTCCCACATCTCGGGATATCCGATGTCTACCTCGTTCTGCTAAACAGCGGCAAGCGCCGCATCAAGGCCAGGGACCGAACAGGCCCCCTAATCAATCTGGGAACGCCAGGGGCTTCGTCCATTTGCAGTATAACACATCCTGCTAAAAGATCAAGACGTCCGGAACAGAAATCCGGCAGATCTACCCGCCCAGACGTGAGCCCCTGTTCGCGCACACCCATCACAGGAGATTCGCGGGCGCTGGCGTACCTTGGCAGTGCCGTTCTGCGGGCGCAGATGCGGGCGCGCGCCCGTGAACCGCCTGCTTGCACCGCGGCAGCGCCCGTGCACGGCGACCCAGATTGCGAGCCCCCATGGAAGACACACCTGCGCCACTCCCCGATGAAGAGCCGTCCCTCGATGGCCCCCTTGTGACCGAGAAGCTGCATAAGGTTCTGGCCCGTGCCGGTCTCGGGTCTCGACGGGCCTGCGAGAACATCATCCGCGAAGGCAGGGTCGAGGTGAACGGTCGCCGCGCAAAGATCGAGGACCGTGTCGTCGCCGACGAAGACCACATCACCGTCGATCGCCGGCCCATCCCCCATCGCCCCGCGCCCGTCTACATCTTGCTGCACAAGCCCAAAGGGTACATCACGAGCGTGGGCGATCCCCACGGCCGCCGCAGCGTCGACGAGCTCGTCAAGAGCAGGCACCGCCTCTACCCCGTCGGACGTCTCGACGCCGACTCAACGGGGCTCCTGATCATGACCAATGACGGCGATCTCACCCAGCGCCTGCTCCACCCGCGCTACCATGTTCCGCGTGTCTACATGGTGCGGGTTCGCGGAGACGTACCGCCCGTCGTGCTCGGCCGACTTCGCCATGGCGTGATGCTGGACGACGGCCCTACCCTGCCGGCGCGCGTCGAGATGCTGGAGCGCTCGCACAACACCACCGTGCTCCGCTTCGTTCTCGAAGAAGGACGCAAGCGCCAGATCCGGCGCATGTGCGAAGCCGTGTCACATCCTGTGCTCGACCTGCAGCGCGTCGCCATGGGACCGTTGCGCCTTGGAGATCTGGGTGTCGGCCGATGGCGCCATCTCACCGCCTCCGAGGTGCTCCAGCTCGAGCAGGCTGCGGCGGCGGGCGAGCGGGCGCGGGCACGTCAAGGCAAGCCACGGGAGAGACGTTAACAAAACGGTAAAGTCCGGGCAACATCGCAGGTTGATCGTCTCACCCCGCCTGGTCTACACTCCTTGCGTCTGGTTTCCCGGGCGTGCCTGCCTCATCGCGCACGTGCCGCCGAAGCGGTCTGCTGCCCGCAGGCCACCCAACCCCGCGAACAAGGAAGCTCTACGCCATGTCGGTCATCACGCGAATCGCCCCCACGCTGTGCGCACCCGAATGCGGCTCTCCCAGCCGCGTGCTCGACGATCTCTCCTCCGCCCTCCGCGCGCACGGGCAGATGTCGCCGCTGCGGGGCCTTGCCGATCCTCGTCTCGCCTACCCGGACCTGCTCATGACGAGCGGATGGGAGCGCATCGACCTGCGCGGAGGGTTCGAGTACCACTTCTTCGCAGATGAGAACACCAGCAGCGGTGACCGCTGGGAGCAGTTCTACCGCCGAACCGCCGATGGCACGCAGCTCATCAGCCGTGCCGGCCACAAGGTGCAGACCATCAACCAGTCACCTGACGGTGTGGTCACGAGCCAGGTCACGTTCGAGGACTGAGCGAGATCGGGTCAGTGGTGGCGGATGCCCGAACGCTCGAAGGCGCCGCTGAGACACGCTTCGAGACCGGCTCTGTGGAGAATCACCACCTGTTTCTTGCGCACGAGGAGCAGCCCGCGCCCTTCCATGTCGTTGAGCGCCTTGGTGACGGTCTCCCGGGTCGCCCCCACGAGATTTGCGAGCTCCTGATGCGTGAGCCGCTGCGGAATCTCGACGCCTTCATCGGTCTGCCTGCCCATCTCCTCTGAGAGGGTGAGCAGCTTGCGTGCGAGGCGCTGATAGACATCGTGGAAGATGAGCCCAGCGGTGTCGTCTGTGAGGTCGCGCAGCCTTCGGCTCAGCGCCGTGATGACCCCGATGCAGAGCCGCGTGTTGCCCTCGAGGAGGCGTCGGAAGTCGTGCTTCGAGATGGAGAGCACGGTGACATCGGTGAGGGCAACCGCGCTGGTCGAGCGAGCGAACTCATCCATCAGCGACACCTCTCCGAACGACTGCGGGGGACGCAGGATGCGAAGCGTGAGCTCGCGCCCGTCCTCGCTCAGGACGAAGAGCTTGACCCGCCCCTGCACAACGACGAGGAACTCGTCGCCTGTGTCTCCGCGCTCGAAGAGCACGTGCTCCTTGGGATGGTGCTTGAGGTGGGCGATGCTGGCCACCTGTTGCAGATCTTCAGCTTCGAGGCTCCCGAACACGGGCACGGCGCCAAGGAGCGACGGGAGATCATCGAGGGCGGGTTCATCGGCGTGCTTTGCCAAGACAGACGCTTCTCCTCAGAAGGGGTTGAGGGGGGCTTCGCCTCCCACCACGACCAACCCTATCTCGCGCCCGCTCCAGCCCGAAGCGGGCGACTCGACCCCGCATGGTCGTCTGCGACCCGTGCGACCCCGCTCGGTCGCTTCCACCACCCGAATACGAGAAGGACTTGGGCAGGCGACCGGGAAGTCAAAAGAGCCGGCCAGAGGGTGGTCGGCGGTCGCGCGCTCCGCGCCCGCGAATCAGAACGCTTCGCGCCCTGCGAAGCCCCCGTTGGGAGATCGTCCGCACTTGTCGACACGTCCACCCGCTGAGTCGAACAGAGGCAGAAGCCCTCTGGCCCTGCTCCTCGCTCTCCTGCTCCTTGCACTTGCGGTCCCCGCGCGTGCGCAGAACCCTGCCGCGCAAGCGCAGTTCAAGGAAGCCACAAGGCTGATGCAGAGCGAGGGTGAGGTGCAGGCCGTCAATCCGCTCGAAGAGGCGATCAAGGCCGACCCGAACTGGTTCATGCCCCGCATCAAGCTGGCCGAGGTCTTTCTCAGCCTCAAGCGCTACGGCGACGCGTCGAAGCAGCTCGATGTGGTGCTCACCCGTCCCCTGCGCTTCCCCGCGAACCAGACCGCGAACTTCTGGACCATGCTGGGCAAGTGCCGCTACGAAGACGAGATGTCGAAGCCAGAGGGCTCGCGCAAGTTCGACAGCGCCTCTGCCGCATTCGAGAAAGCCCTGGCGGCCGACAAGAAGTGCCACGAAGCGAGCTACTATCTCGCCCGCATCGCCCTGAGCAAGGGCGATGTGGCCAAGGCATCCGACTACATCAAGACCTCTCTCGAAGCACAGCCTGCAAGTCCGCAGTATCACACCCTCAACGCAGACATCCGATATCGCCAGGGCAAGCCAGAGGAGGCCGCGGCCGAGCTCCAGGACGTTCTCGAGAAGCTCAAGGGCGTCAAGGATGTCGAGAACAGCCGTGACTTCCACGACGCCAAGGGACTTCTGGGCCGCATCCAGTCCGAGCTCAACAGCAAGAAGTACAAGCAGTACGGCCTCGTGGGCGGGGGCATTGCCGTTGTGGTGATCGGGCTCGCGCTCTTCATGGCGACGAGGCGCGGCGGACAGGGAGGCGGTGCGGTCTTCGACGGCGCAGACATGGGCACCGAGGCCAGCACCTACGAAGAGATCTGCAAATCAGCGCTGATCCGCCTCTCCGCACTCACCCAGATGTCACACGGCGTGGTCTACGTCACCACGGTCGACGGCGACGAGATGCAGCCGAAGACCACGCTCGTTCTCGAGACCGAGGACGTGAAGACGACCCCGGTCGATGCCACCGAGCTGCCGCGCTGGATCGAGCGCAACGACGGCAAGCCCTTCCTGTTCAAGGCCGAAAAGAAGGAAGGCACGTTCATCAAGGCCTTCCCCGACCTGCGCGACGCGCTCGAGCCGTTGCAGATCCGCATCGGTGTCCCTTTCCTGTTCCAAGACCGCATGCTCGGCATGGCCTTCCTGGGCGTCGAGGAGTCGAAGGACATCCACAAGCTCAAGAAGCTCTATGACCGCAGCCAGGGCGACCTGTATCGACTGGCCGTGGAATACGCGGCGGCCCTCTACCGGCTGTACGAAGACAACCTTGCCACCATCGACGTGGTCACCAAGTTCAAGAGCAAGCGCTACGTCGAGGAGAACCTCCCGCGCGCCCTGGTCGACGCGGAGGACTCCGGCCGAAAGGGCGCGGTGCTCATGTTCGAGTTCGACCAGTTCCGCGGCCTCCAGGAGCAGTATGGCGACGGACAGGCGGAATCTGTCTTGAAGTCGGTGGCCGCCGAGGTCAAAGCGGCCATTCCTCCAGACGACAGCATCCTCGCCCGCTTCGAGGGCGGAAGGTTCCTGGCGTTCGCTCCGGTTGCAGACCAGGCCGAGGCGATGAAGATCGCAGAGCGCATCAAGCAGCGCGTCAGTGACACCCGGATCTCGCAGAACTTCCCCCGTCCCACGGCGAGTGTTGCCGTGGCCATCTTCCCGGACAACGCCAAGAAGGCAGACGACCTGATCTGGAGCGCCGAGCGCGTCGTGATGGGCCTGAGCGCAGGAGGGGGCAACGCCATCGCCACGGTTGACGGTGGCGCTGCCGCACCTGGCGGCGCAAGCGCCTCTCCCGCAGGCCAGGGCGCCGGCCCGGGCGCACCTCGTCCGCCTGCAGCGCCGCCTTCTGCATTCAGCGGCGGCCCGCCCCCTTCGGCTCCGTCCGCGCCTGCCCCGCCCAAAGGCGGTTTCGTCCCCGGCTTCTCCGGAGGGACGTTGCGCCCCTCGCCCGTCGAGTCAGAGGGCGTCTCTGCTGCATCGCTCAAGGCCGAAGGTCGACCGACCGGTGCGCCTGGG
>RGZZ01000167.1 GCA_010028905.1 Pseudomonadota bacterium
ATCGTGGAGATGAGCTCTTCAGCGCGTGGGTTCTCCTCCATGATCTTGCGGAACGCCTCCTTGTCGAGCCGGAGGAGCTCGGACTCCTCGAGGGCCACCACGGTGGCGGTTCTCGGGTCTCCCGTGAGGAGCGACATCTCTCCGAAGAAGGCCCCGGGCCCCAGCTCCTTCGTGAAGAACATGACACCTTCGGCATTCCTGGCCTGAATCTCCACCCGCCCTTCCTTCACGATGTAGAACGAGCGGCCAGCGTCGCCTTGCTTGATGACCGCCTCTCCCGTGGCGTAGGTCACCACCTTGAGGCGAGCAGCCAGGTGCTTCAGGTCGTGCTCCGAGAACTCAGAGAGGAAGTCGACGTGCTTGAGCAGCTTGAAGTTCAGCCCCTCCCTGTCGACCCGCTGGCGTCGGTGCACGTGCAGCGTTCGAATCGGATAGGGGATCTCGAGGTCCTCGCGTCTGAAGTGGTACCAGATCTTCTCCATGACCGCGGAGTGGATGTTCGGTGCGTCTGTGAAGTCGTCGATCCAGAACTTCATGCGATAAGACGCGGCGGAATCCTCGAAGGCCCGCAGATGAACCACGGGAGCTGGATTTGTGAGCACCTTCGGGGTCTTGAGAGCGCACTCGATCATGACCTTCTTGACCTTGTTGGGGGAGTGCTTGTAGTCGACGTTCACACTGGCCTGCAGCGCGTGCTGAGGGCTGGGCGCCGAGAAGTTGGTGATGTCCATCTTGGCCAGCATGGCGTTGGGGTAGACAACGTAGTCACCCTCTCGGGTGCGTATCGTCGTGGCCCGCCACTCGACCTTGTCGACCTGGCCCTCGCGCTCGCCGAGCTTGATCCAGTCGCCCCGCGTGAACGGCCGAGAGCCGTGGAGGAAGATGCCGGCGAAGACGTTTCCGAGTGATTCCTGTGTGGCGAAGCCGATGACCAGGGTGAGCACCGTACCGCCCGTGACGAGCGCTCGCACGTCGAAGCCGAGCAGGGTGAACAGGGCGCCGAGCAGCAACGTGTAGAGCGCAAACCGCGTGATGTCGCGGTAGAGCGTCGGGATCTCGATGCGTCGCACGTCGGCCAGCACGTAATCGAAGAAGAATGCGCAGACGATCTCGATGCCGAGCGTTCCCCCCATGGTGATGAGGGCGTAGGAGGCGAGAAGGTCGAGGTCTTGATGAAGCAGGTGTGCCTGCGGGAGCAAGGTCGTCGTGACCTTTATGCTCAGCACGATGCAGGTGAGATAGACCCAGGTGCGCACCTTCGTGAGCACCACCTCGAAGAGGTGCGAGCGCCACTGCTGTCGCTTGTACAGCAGGCGGTAGAGGAGCGTGAGGCCTACGAACGTGAAGGCGCCGCTGGCGAGGGCCACGATGAGCTGCTCGATCACTTTTTCAGGCATGTGGCATCCTCTCTGCTCGGAGTGCGCTGAACGAGAACGGCGGCTGCTCGGTCAGGAGCGCCGCCGTCTCGTCATCGGTCTTGGGGGAAGTGCATCACAGCGCTATCGCCGTGACGCACAGTGGCCGATCATTCCTCGTCTGTCGCGGCGTAGGCGTACTCATCACCTTCGGCGTACGCTTCACCGTCGCCTTCGGTATAGGCCTCCTGACCGTAGCCGCCGGCCTCGTCCTCTTCGGAGTACATCTGCACGCCGTCCCCATCGTAACCCCCGAAGTAGGGCGGCTGCTCCACCTCGTCGGTTTCCATGGGAATGTTGCGATAGCGCGGCATGCCCGTTCCCGCAGGGATGAGCTTGCCGATGATGACGTTCTCCTTGAGGCCCAGCAACGGATCGATCTTGCCGTTGATGGCGGCCTCGGTGAGCACCCGCGTCGTCTCCTGGAACGAAGCTGCGGAGAGGAACGAGTCGGTCGCCAGCGATGCCTTGGTCACGCCCATGAGCACGTCCTTGGTGGTCGCCATGTGAACGTCGTCGCCCGTCTGCTTCTTGCGCTCGCGGAGCTTGCGGTTCTCCTCTTCGACGATAGATCGATCGACGAGGGCGCCCGGCAGGATGACGGTGTCGCCCGCGTCTTCGATCTTCACCTTGCGCAGCATCTGCCGCACGATGGTCTCGACGTGCTTGTCGTTGATGTCCACGCCTTGTGAGCGGTACACGTGCTGCACCTCGTTGACGAGGTACTTCTGCACCTCTTCGACGCCGCGCACGCGGAGCACGTCGTGGGGGTTGAGCGGGCCGTCGACGAGCTGCTCGCCGGCCTCGATGTGGTCGCCTTCGCGTACCAGCAGTCGCGCCGAGAAGGGCACGAGGTGCGAGGTATCGCCGCCGCTTGTCGATTTGATGGTGATCTTGCGCTGCCGCTTCTCTTCAGAGATGGACACGACGCCCTCGTGCTCGCTCATCACTGCGAAGCCCTTCGGCTTGCGCGCCTCGAAGAGCTCTTCGACGCGGGGAAGACCCGTGATGATGTCTTCGGAAGCGGTACCACCGGTGTGGAAGGTGCGCAAGGTGAGCTGCGTGCCAGGCTCACCGATGGACTGGGCGGCGATGATGCCCACAGTCTCACCGATCTCAACCGGCTTGCCGGTGGCGAGGTTTCGGCCGTAGCACTTGATGCACAGGCCGAAGCGAGCGCCGCAGGTCAGCACCGAGCGGATCTTCACCGTCTTGACCCGCACCATCTCGATGCCGGCAGCGGCGATCTCCTTGGCGGTCTCTTCGGTGATGCGCTCGCCCTCGCGGACGATGACCAGGGGCATGCCCTTGTCGTTCATCTGCGTGGGGTGAATGATGGCTTCCGACGAGAGCCGGCTGCGCGCGTCGCTGATGTGCACAACGACACCGCCCGCCTTCTCGACCATGTCGCCCACCTCGTCGGGGACTTCGGTGTGCGCGGCTGCCAGAACCTCACCGGTGTCGGCATCGACCACGATGTCCTCAGCGGCGGTGCGGCCGCTGATTCGCTCGGCCAGGCTCACCATCACGTCACCACCGTCCTCCACGGCCTCCATGCGGATGCTGCGGCTGGTCTGGCAATCGCTCTCGCGGATGATGACGTCTTGTGACACGTCGATGAGACGACGGGTCAGGTAGCCCGAGTCAGCGGTTCGAAGCGCTGTATCGGCGAGGCCCTTACGCGCGCCGTGGGTCGAGATGAAGTACTCGAGCACCGACAGTCCCTCGCGCAGGTTGGCGCGGATGGGCAGCGGGATGATGCGACCCGAGGGGTCGGCCATCAGTCCGCGCATGCCGGCGATCTGCTTCACCTGTGCAGGGTTGCCACGGGCACCCGAGGTCGCCATCATGTAGACCGGATTGAGACGGTCGAGGTGACGCATCATGGCGGCCTCAACGTCGTTGGTGGCCTTCATCCAGATCTCTTTGATGTGACGGTAGCGCTCGCCGTCGGTGATCCAGCCTTTGCGGAACCAGACGTCGAGCAGCGCGACACGGTCGTCTGACTTCTTCAGGATGGCGGGCTTCTCCGGCGGCACCTGGATGTCGTCGACACCGATGGTGTTGCCAGAGCGGGTGGCGAAGCGGAAGCCCAGCTGCTTGAGGTTGTCGAGCAGCACCGCGGTGCGCGCGCTTCCGAACTCGCGGTGGATGCCGGAGATGAACTTTGTCATGCCGCGCTTGTCGATGGTCTTGTTGAGGAACTTCTGCGCAAGCTCGACCGGAATCGCGCGGTTCAGGATGATTCGTCCCACTGTGGTCTCGAGCATCGAGACCGATCCGTTGTGCTCGGTGTAGCGCACGCGAATCGGGGCCTGGAGCTCGATCTCACCGGCCTCATAGGCCGCGATGGCCTCGTCGGTGTCGGAGAAGCGCTTGCCCTGACCTTTCGAGTCGTACTTCTCGATGGTGAGGTAGTAGATGCCCAGCACCATGTCTTGCGACGGCACCATCGCTGGCTTGCCGAACGAGGGCAGCAGGATGTTGTTGGCGGAGAGCATGAGGATGCGCGCTTCTGCCTGCGCTCCCGCGGAGAGCGGCAGGTGCACGGCCATCTGGTCGCCGTCGAAGTCGGCGTTGTAGGGGGTGCAGACCAGCGGGTGGATCTGGATCGCCTTGCCCTCGACGAGCACCGGCTCGAAGGCCTGGATGCCCAGGCGGTGCAGGGTCGGGGCGCGGTTCAGGAGCACGGGATGGTCCTTGATGACCTCCTCGAGGATGTCCCACACCTCAGGACGCACGCGTTCCACCATGCGCTTGGCGCTCTTGATGTTGTGCACGAGCTGGTGGTCGACGAGCTTCTTCATGACAAAGGGCTTGAAGAGCTCGAGCGCCATCTCCTTGGGCAGACCGCACTGATGGAGCTTGAGGTTCGGGCCGACCACGATCACCGAGCGGCCCGAGTAGTCGACGCGCTTTCCGAGCAGGTTCTGGCGGAAGCGACCCTGCTTGCCCTTGAGCATGTCGGAGAGCGACTTGAGCGGGCGGTTGTTTGGACCCGTCACCGGGCGACCGCGGCGGCCGTTGTCGATGAGAGCATCCACCGCCTCCTGCAACATGCGCTTCTCGTTCTTGACGATGATCTCGGGAGCACCGAGATCGAGCAGGCGCTTGAGGCGGTTGTTGCGGTTGATGACGCGTCGATAGAGGTCGTTGAGATCAGAGGTCGCAAAGCGGCCGCCGTCGAGCTGCACCATCGGGCGAAGCTCCGGCGGGATGACCGGCACCACGTCGAGGATCATCCACGACGGCTTGTTGCCGGACTTGCGGAAGGCCTCGACAACCTCAAGTCGCTTGATGGCCTTCGTGCGCTTCTGCCCCGAGACGGTGCGCAAGTCCTCACGCAGCTGGTCGTACAGCTCGTCGAGGTTCAGGGACAGCAGCAGCTCGCGAACGGCCTCGGCGCCCATGGCCGCCTTGAACCCATTGCGATACTTCTCACGATTCTCGCGATAGTCCATCTCTGACAGCAGCTGGCGCGCCTGCAGAGGGGTGTCTCCCGGGTCGGTGACGACGTAGGATGCGAAGTAGATGACCTTTTCGAGGGTGCGGGGCGACATGTCGAGCAGCAGGCCGATGCGCGAAGGCACGCCCTTGAAGTACCAGATGTGCGTGACAGGTGACGCCAGCTCGATGTGGCCCATGCGCTCGCGGCGCACCTTCGAGCGGGTGACCTCGACGCCGCACTTGTCGCAGATGACGCCCTTGAAGCGGATGCGCTTGTACTTGCCGCAGTGGCACTCCCAGTCCTTGATCGGACCGAAGATCTTCTCACAGAAGAGGCCATCGCGCTCCGGCTTGAGCGTGCGATAGTTGATGGTCTCGGGTTTCTTGACCTCGCCGTACGACCACTCCTTGATCTGCTGCGGAGAGGCCAGGCCGATCTTCATCGCCCCGAAGTTGTTTACATCGATACTCATCTTGCGGAACTCCTTGCGAAAACGGGGTCAGGAAAGGTATTGGGTGGGGGAGACGCCGAGAGGCGCGCGCTGAGACATCAGCGCGCCCCCTCGGCGTGGTGGCGGTGAGCGCTAGGGGGAGCTGAGCACTTCCTCGCCGATGTCGAGGCCGAGCTCGCGGGCCGTCGCCTTGATGTCCTGCTCCTCGACGCCCTTCAGCTCGATCTCCTTGAGACCGCTGACACTGTCGCCCGAGAGGATCTTGACGTCGAGGCAGAGCGACTGGAGCTCCTTGATGAGCACCTTGAACGACTCGGGCACACCAGGCTCGAGCACGTTCTCGCCCTTGACGATGGCTTCGTACGTCTTCACACGGCCAACCACGTCGTCGGACTTCACCGTCAGGAGCTCCTGAAGGGTGTAGGCCGCACCGTAGGCTTCGAGCGCCCAGACCTCCATCTCGCCGAAGCGCTGTCCACCGAACTGCGCCTTTCCGCCGAGAGGCTGCTGGGTGATGAGGCTGTATGGACCTGTCGACCGAGCGTGGATCTTGTCGTCAACGAGGTGGGCCAGCTTCAGCATGTAGATCTGACCCACGGTGATGCGGCAGTCGAACGCCTCACCCGTGCGACCGTCGAAGAGCGTGGTCTTGCCGTCTTCCGGCATCTGCTTCCAGCGCTCGACGTAGTCGACGATGGCGCGGACCTCGTCATCGGAACGGGTCAGGCGGCGGCTCTTGAGGATGTCGCGGAGACGGTCCTCGAGAGCAGGAGGATTGAGTGCCGCCTTGATCTCGTCTTCGGCAGGGGCGATGCCCGCCTGCTTGATGGCCTTCTTGACTGCGTCGGCAGGCTTGGCGGCCGCAAGCATGGCTTCGACTTCCACCGTGGTGGCTTTGGGCAGACCGTGGCTGTGCAGGTATTGCTTCAGGCCGTCGAGCGGCAGGATGTCGGTGACGAGGGTCTGCATCTCCTCGGCCGAGAAGTCGAGGCCACGGCTCTTGAGCACGCGCTTGAGGCGCGCGATCTTCATGTACTCCTTGACCTCGTCTTCCGTGCCACCGTCGAACACCGGGCACTCGACCTTCAGGCCCAGGGTGCTGGCCGCGCCACCCAGGTGCGTCTCGAGGATCTGACCGATGTTCATGCGCGAGGGCACGCCCAGCGGGTTCAGAACGATCTGCACCGGTGTGCCGTCCGGGAGGAACGGCATGTCTTCCACAGGCAGGATGCGCGCGATGACGCCCTTGTTGCCGTGGCGGCCCGCCATCTTGTCGCCCTGGAGGATCTTGCGCTTCTGGGCGATGTAGACCCGTACCAGGTTGTTCACGCCGGGCGCCAGGTCATCGCCCTGGTCACGGCTGAACTTCTTGACATCGATCACCTTGCCTTTCTCGCCGTGCGGCACCTTGAGAGAGGTGTCACGCACGTCACGAGCCTTCTCACCGAAGATGGCGCGCAGCAGGCGCTCCTCGGCGGTCAGCTCGGTCTCGCCCTTGGGGGTGACCTTGCCCACGAGGATGTCTTCCGGTCGAACGTCGGCCCCGATGCGGATGATGCCGCGTTCGTCGAGATCCTTGAGCGCGTCTTCACCCACGTTGGGGATGTCTCGCGTGATCTCCTCGGCGCCGAGCTTCGTGTCGCGGGCCTCGCACTCGTAGTCCTCGATGTGGATCGAGGTGAACACGTCTTCGCTGACGAGCTCCTCGCTGAGGAGGATGGCGTCTTCGAAGTTGTAGCCCTCCCACGGCATGAAGGCCACGAGCACGTTGCGACCCAGCGCCAGCTCACCGTCGGCAGACGAGGCGCCGTCGGCGAGGACGTCGCCGTCCTTCACCTTCTGGCCCTTGCGCACGATGGGGCGCTGGTTGATGCATGTGCCGCTGTTCGAGCGCTTGAACTTCGACAGCTTGCTCGACTTGAGCTGGCCGTCGGCCGTGCGGATGGTGATCTTCTCTGCCGAGACGGCGGCGACCTGACCGTCTTCGTCGGCAACGACCAGCGCGCCGGAGTCCTTTGCCGAACGGAACTCCATGCCGGTTCCGACCACGGGGGGATCGGGACGCAGCAGGGGAACCGCCTGACGCTGCATGTTCGCACCCATCAGGGCGCGGTTGGCGTCGTCGTGCTCGAGGAACGGGATGAGCGCCGTCGCGATGGACACGATCTGCTTGGGCGAGATGTCCATGTAGTCGACTTCGTCTCGGTCGACGATCTGGGGCGGTTTGCCCTTGCCGCCTGCCCGCTTGCTCTCTTCCTTGGCGCGCACGACGACGCGCTCGTCGAGGATGTTCCCCTTCTCATCGAGTCGGGTGTTGGCCTGGGCGACGACGTGATCGTCTTCCTCGTCAGCGCCGAGATACTCGTGCTTGACGGTGCCGTCTTCGTTGTAGACGAGCTGGCAGTCGACCACCTTCTGGTAGGGCGTGCGGATGAATCCGAACTCGTTGACGCGGCCGTACGTCGCGAGGGAGCCGATCAGTCCGATGTTCGGACCTTCGGGCGTCTCGATGGGGCAGATGCGACCGTAGTGCGAGTAGTGGACGTCGCGAACCTCGAAGCCCGCGCGCTCACGGCTCAGACCGCCCGGGCCGAGTGCAGACAGGCGGCGCTTGTGGGTGAGCTCGGCCAGCGAGTTCGTCTGGTCCATGAACTGCGAAAGCTGCGAGGAGCCGAAGAACTCCTTGATCGCTGCCACCACAGGACGGATGTTGATGAGCGCCTGGGGCGTGACGGTCTCCATGTCCTGCACCGACATGCGCTCGCGCACGACGCGCTCGAGGCGCAGCAGGCCTACGCGGAACTGGTTCTGGAGAAGCTCGCCCACCGCACGGATGCGGCGGTTGCCCAGGTGGTCGATGTCGTCGGGAATCACCCCGACGGTGAACATGGTGTCATCGAGGGCTTCCATCTTCTGCTCACCGTTGATGAGATGGACGATGTAGCGCACGGTCGAGACGATGTCGCGCGGATCGAGCATCTGCGCGTACTCCATGACCTTGCCGCAGTCCGGACAGTCGTGGAGTCCCGGACGATGCAGGGTGCCGCAGTTCTTGCACGCCAGCTTCAGCCCGAGCTTCTTGGAGAGCTTGTAACGGCCGACCTTGGCCAGGTTGTAGCGCTTGGGATCGAAGAACAGGTTCGACAGCAGGGTCTTGGCGCTGTCCTTGCTGGGCGGGTCTCCTGGGCGCAGCTTGCGGTAGATCTCGATGAGCGCCTCTTCGTGGTTGTCGACGCCATCCTTGGCCATGGTCTTCACGATGACGGGATCGTCGTTGAAGAGCTTGAGGATGTCCTCGTCGGAGTCTCCCCAGGGGGTGACCTGCGGGAACGCCGCGAGGGCGCGGATGAGGACCGTTGCCGGCAGCTTGCGCGTCTTGTCGATGCGAACCATCACGAGCTCGGAGGCGTCGCTCTCGAACTCGAGCCAGGCGCCGCGGTTGGGGATGACCTGGGCCTTGTAGGTCTCGCGGGCCGCGGTGGGGTCATCGTTCTTCTCGAAGTAGATGCCGGGCGAGCGAACGAGCTGCGAGACGATGACGCGCTCGGCGCCGTTGATGATGAACGTCCCCTTGTTGGTCATGTAGGGGAAGTCACCCATGAAGATGTCTTGTTCCTTGACCTCCTTGATCTCGCCACCTTCCTTGGTGATGAGACGCACCTTGACCTTGAGGGGCCGCGCATACGTCATGTCGCGGTCGCGGCACTCCTCCTCGGAGTAGGTCGGCTCGTCGAGGGAGTGGTCGAGGAACTCCAGCACGAGGTTGCCCGTGAAGTCCTCGATGGGACTGATGTCACGGAAGGCTTCCCGCATCCCCTCGGTGAGGAACTGCTGGTAGGAGTCTCGCTGCAGCTCGATGAGGTTCGGGATGTCGAGTACGGGCGGAATCTTCTGGAACGAGACGCGGCCCGTGTGGGTGAGGGCGTTGGAAACGCTCACGGTTCGCTTCGGCGCGTTTTGCTGGCTCTTTGCCATCAGCATGTCCTCCTATCAACGACCTGGGAAGGCCCCTCAAAGCACAAAGAAGCCAGGTTTGCAATGGAACCTCGCTTCAGACGGCGTGCGCGCGGAAAACGATGGATTGTCGGAACCTCGCTGACAGCACCGCTTCCAACGCACCGAGCTCCGCATACGTGAGCCCTGCGCGTGGATACGTCCGGCTTTTCGGGTGGCCTGCAAGGCGCCCTTGGCAACCTCACAGACCTGGATGAACGACGCTTCAGCCTGAGAGCCCCGTGCTCGAGATGCGCGCTGATCCGTGCGCGCAACCTCGTCTTGCGTCACCCTGCGCGCCGCGGTCTAGGGGAGGTTCGCGTCTCTCTGTCGCGACTCCGGCAACCGCGATTAGCGCGGATCGGGGGGTGCGGGTCGGGGGTCTCTCAGGCGTGCAGTAGAG
>RGZZ01000168.1 GCA_010028905.1 Pseudomonadota bacterium
CCGACGGCCCCGTCGTCTTCGCCGAGCTGCGCCAGCAGGGCCTCCTCGATCTGGTCATCTCGGCCACGGGCACAACCACCGTTCTGCGCAGCATCGACGGCACCCCGAGCTACGCCGAGCCCCCCAACCAGGCGGCACTGCCCGCCATGACGTGGAGCGCCCTGGGGCAGACGAACACCGTACCCGCCACAGCCCTTCCCGACCTCTACACCGTCGGCGGCTCGGGTCAGTTCGGCTGGCAGAAAAACAAGGGCGACGGCACCTTCGGACCCGTCGTCACAACCCCCATTCAGACGGGGGCCGTGCAGTTCGCGCTGGCCGACCTCAATCGTGACGGCAAGCTCGACGCCGTGGTGGGCAACACGTCGAGCGGCACGGTCGATGTGCTGCTGGGCAACGGCGACGGCACCTTCAAGGTATTGCAGACCAACGTGAATGGCGGCGCAGCGGGCGTGGCGCTGGCCGATCTCAACCACGACAACATCCCCGACATCGTGGCCGCCACCATCTCAAACAACGAGATGATCACCGTAGCCCTGGGCAATGGAGACGGCACATTCAAGGCGCCGCTGAACACGACCGCCATCGCTTCGGGCGGTTCCTACGTCCCCTCGATCGGCGATATCAATGGCGACGGCAACCCCGACATCGTGGAAGGACGCTATGGCGACGGTACGATAACCCTGCTGCTGGGCAACGGCGACGGCACCTTCCAGGCGTACCAGAACTTTGGCGTGGGTTCGTACGGAACCGCGCTCGGCGACTTCAACGGCGACGGCCGGCTCGATATCGCCGCCGCCCAAAGCAGCAATGTCACCGTCTTCCTCAACGACGGCAAGGGCGGCTTCACCCAGGGCCCTCTGATCGATGTCGGAGCTTCGACCTCCAACCCTGTGGCCACTGACATCAACGGCGACGGCAAGCTTGACCTGGTGTACGGGTCATTCGTCCACGCCGACGTCGTGCTGCTGCTGGGCAACGGCGACGGCACCTTCCAGGCGCCGACCCTTACCGGCACCAACGGCCCCTCCGTCGCACCCGCGGTGGGCGACATCAACGGCGACTACAAGCCGGACTACGTGACCCCCAATTTCCAGGGCACCGCGGTCACCATCAACCTCCACAAGTAGCGTCGCGGTGGGCCTGCCGGTCTGCTTCTACACCACGCGGCCTGGCGTGCAGCCATTGTACGCCCCCGCGGACGCGCAGGTCGAGGCGGAATACGCGCGCCTGCTTGCCACGCCTGCGCTGTGGCCTGGCCACGTGCAACCACGCCTCCCCGCCGAGGGGGAAGGCGACCTCGATCTGCTCGAACCGGCCGTGCGCGCGCGACACGGGGCGCTGGCCCGAGCCAACGGCGTCTTCGCATTCTGCTACGAGCAGCACGGCTCGACTGTTGATCCGGTGCTCGAGTCGATTCTCGCCGACGGTAAGCCCGATCTGGCGTTCATGCTTCTGTGGCGACCGGATGCCGAGTCGATGGCCGGAGGGCCCGAGGCGTGGCGTGCGCACTTCACCCATCTGCTCCGTTTCTTTCACGATGCGCGGTATGTGCGCCCCAAGGGCACCCCCATGCTGGTCGTGGCCAACGCAGGGTCTAGCGCCACGCTGCCTCGTCGCCTCTCGCTGTGGCGCTCGATGGCGCACGCGCACGGTCTGCCCGGGCTGCATCTGGCCGCCCTGCTGGAAGGGGCGCCCACCGATGCCCTGTACCTGCGCGAGTTCGATGCCGCGGTCGAATCGATGCCGCTGTGGGGCGCGGCCCAGGGCGTGAGCACCATCACCCTCGAAGAGACCTGCCATCTGTTTCCGGGTGAACAGGCCGTCACCCGTTCCACGGGCGCGGCACGGCTGCACCCCGTGCAGTACCCTGGGGCGTTCGCCAGCGTTGACGTGCACGCGGCGGAGGGTCTCATCCGAAGCACGGCGGTGCCCCTGTCGGCGGCCGCCTTCGAGACCAGTCTGCACGAACGGCTTCGCGACGCCGAGGCCGACCCCTTGCTGGCCATGCCGCTCGTGTTCGTGCGCAGCTTCAACGGGTGGCTCGAGGGCACCGCCATCGCGCCCTCCCTTGAATGGGGAACCGCCCTCATCGATGCGGTTGGCAGAGCAACCCGAGACACCGAATCGCACGGTGCCGCGCACATTCCCGCGGAGCGCACAAGCGGCGGATTGTCGGAGCACCTCCGACCCGACGTCACCCTCTGCGTGGTTCGGTTGGCCGAACTGCTCGAACCGCCCCAGACGTGGGACTGCCTCGCGGCGGCCCTCGCGCTTGAGCCGGGCGTGGGTGTCATCGACTGCTCGCCCACCCACCGCCATCGCACCCCCCTTGCGCTTCAGGCCCACGTACTCGTGGTTGCGCATCTCGACGCCGAGATCATCGATCTCATCGCACAGCGCCACGCCCGTGGGGCCCTCACCCTGGTGGAGACCGACACCCTGTCACACGTTTCCTCCACAGCAGATCGCTATGCCTCGAGCCGAGCGCACCTCAACCGAGACCTGATGGCTACCGCCCTGCGTCATGCCCAGGCCACGACCCTCGCGCACGGCGCCCTCGCCCGCACCCTTGCAGGCTGGCTGGAGACGGCGCGAACCCGCGCCCCAGAGGCAGTCGCCTCCCTCCCCCCCCTGCCCAGCCGCGGAATCAGCCGCCGCTTCGTGCTGGGTGCCGCCGCTATCGAGCGCAAGCTCGAGGGGTGTCGCCACACCCCCCCGCATGAGCAAGACCAGCTCTCCCGCCTCGACGCCATCATCAGCCAGACCTGCGAGTATGCCCAGGCCGTCTGGCATCGACTCACCGTGCGACTCGCCCTGCACGATGCCCCAGGTGCAGAAGCAGAGGCCCGTGCCTGGCTCGCGCGATACCCCTACGACACGCGGGCGCGAACCGCCCTCGCCCACGCGTTGATGCTGGCACAGCGCAACGACGAGGCGCTGCGCGAGCTGGCGATCGCCATCGACCAGAACCCCCACCAGGTGCAGGCCTGGCTGAGGCTGCTTCGCTTCGCGCGACAGCTGCCGCCCGATCGCCTGAATGCACTGGCCCAACACGCTCTCTTGTGTAATCCAAGCAACTGGCCCCTCGCCCACCAGATCGCGCAGGTCATTGCCGACGATGCACGTCCCGCCTTTCTGCGCGACGTGCTCGGCCGCATCTCGCCCACCCTGGCGCCCGACGAAATCGACGAGGTGCGTGATGCCTTCTCGCCCCTTCTCGCGGCCAGTGGTCTAGCCTGGCCCGAGCCGATGACAGCGAAGGCATCGTCGGCGCGTGACGTCACGCCCCCCTTCGGAGTGAATCTCATTGGCTGCCTCGATGGTCGCACCGGCCTCTCGCAGGGGGCTCGAGCAGTTGCCGCTGCGCTCATCGCGGCCAACATCCCCTGCCGCGCACAGTCGCACATCGCGGTTGAACACGCGCTCGAGCGCAACCCGCTCTCAAGCGCCAAGAGCGACGTGTCGTACGCCATCGACATCGTTCATGCCAATCCCGACGAGCTCGAGTCGCTCGTGCGCCGTCGCGGGCGCAACGTGATGCGAGGGCGGCATCGAATCGGCGCGTGGAACTGGGAGCTGGCTACCTTTCCCGACGCCTGGACCCCCGCGTTCGCACACCTCGACGAGGTGTGGGCGCCCTCGGCCTTCACCCGCCAGTCGATCGCATCGAAAGCCCCCATCCCCGTGGTGCGCATGCCGTACGCCGTTCACATCCCTGCGCTGCTCCCCGACTACATCACCCGTCGCATGTTCGGCATCCCGGATGACGCCTTCACGTTTCTGTTCGCCTTCGACGCATGGAGCTATCCGGAGCGGAAGAACCCGCTGGCAGTGGTGCGGGCGTTTCGCGAGGCCTTCGGAGATCGGCGCGACGTCTTTCTTCTGGTGAAGATGCTGCACGCCCATTCGCTTCCCCATCTGTTCACCGAGATGCTCGATGCGATGGGGGGCGCGCCCAACATGGGCCTCACCCTGACGGCCCTTTCGCGCGACGAGATGTACGCCCTCACCGCCATCTGCGACGCCTACGTCTCGCTGCATCGCGCAGAGGGGTTCGGCCTCCCCCTGGCCGAGGCCATGCGACTGGGAAAGCCCGTCGTGGCCACCGCCTACAGCAGCAACCTCGATGTCATGAACGAGGCGAACAGCATGCTCGTGGGCTGCCGCATGATCGAGATCGAGAAAGACGCAGGGCCCTACACCCGAGGCAATGTGTGGGCCGACGCCGACGTCACCCACGCCGCCGCCTGCATGCGCACCCTCGCCGACGACCGCGCCCTGGCGGCCCGCCTGGGGTCACAGGCCCAGGCCGACATCGCGCGTGACTACAGCGTCGAAGCCATCGGACGGAGCATCAGCGCGCGCCTGCGCGAGATCGAGGCGCGCCTTGGCTGACCGCGCGACGGATGCGAGCCAGCTCGGTGATGTTGCGCACCGTTCCCCACAGCGGATGGAAGCGGGTGTCCGTGTCATTGGAGAACGGCACGGGAAACTCGAGGATGCGCAGGTTGTGCTGAAGCGCGCGCATGATCGCCTCGACGTCGAACATGAAGCCATCGGTGATGACCTCGCCGTAGAGGCGACGCGCCACCTCGCGCTTGTACAGCTTGAATCCGCACTGGGTATCAGAGATGCGCAGCGGAACTCCCATGATGAGGTGCACGAGCCAGCGATGGATCTGCGAGCCCACACGTTGCAAGAGCGGCTGCGCCCGGCGCGCTCCACCCCGAGCGCGACGCGACCCATGCGCCACATCGCACATGTCGAGCCAGAGCAGCGCGAGGCCTTGCAGCGCCGCGTCATACGGCACGCACAGCCCGGCATCGGCGAACATCACGATATCGCCTCGTGCGCGCTCGACTCCCCTGCGCACGGCATACCCTTTTCCTCGGTTCGGAGAATACGACATCACGAAGAGATTCGCCACCTCGTCTTGCAGATGGCGGGCCCGCTCGGCGGTGTCATCGGCCGAGCCGTCATCGACCACGATGATCTCGCCGCGCAGGCCGCGCGCCCGCAGAAACGCATCGGCGGCGCGAATATCGCGACCGATCTTTCGACCCTCTTGAAACGCCGGAATGACCACGCTGAGATCGAGCTGCTCGGCGTCGTCGCTCTCGGGGTGATGAACGCTGCGATGATGATGGCGCATGGCGGTGGCCTCCGTTCGACGGTGACGCTACCGTCTCTTCTTTCAGCATGCCCGAGATCAGGCTGCGCATGGCAGCGCTGACCGTTGCAGAAGACGGCCCGACGTCAGAGCGCGCCGTGTTCGGGCTCATGCCGCCCCCGAAGGGCGCCTGCCTTCGGGTGAGCGGCGTGGTGCCCCTCATCGGCAATGCGGCGCCTGAGACCCCATGCATCGTTAAGATGAATGGTCATCCGGCGGCCGCCCTGCTGCGAAAGGTTCGCTTCGTTCGGTGACGACCTCTCCCTGGCGCTTCAATCTCGATCGCATGCCGCCGCAGACGCTGCGCGACACCGAGCTGTTCATACAGGGCTGGTGCTTCCGCGACGGAAGCGAGGGGTCGCCGAACGTGACCTGTCGGGTGGTGATGCGCGACTCCGAGACGTCTGCGCCCGAGCCCTTCGTCTACACGCGCGCGGCACGCGAGATGGCGCGCCCGGACGTGGTCGCCGCATTTCCCGGGGCGCGAGTTCCCGCGATGTGCGGCTTCACGTGTCGCCTTCCCGTGCTGCGTCCGGCCCTGCTCGAGGTGACCCTGTGGGCCCAGTGTGAAAACGACCCAGAGGAGCGCTTCACCGGATTCATCATACGCGCTGTCCCCCCTGAGACCGAGCCTGCGGCTGATGGTCGCGGCGAAGGACCTCCCGAGACCGAGATGCAGTCTGGCGATCCCCCTCCCGGCATCACGCGTCGCTCGCACCCGTCGAAGGCGAAGCGCCCCCCGCTGATGGAACGGGTGTACCTCGAGTGGATGCCGCGGGTCGTCGATGGCCTCGGGCTCACCCGCTATGGCGATTTCGCGACGGCAGCGTCGACATCATCGCCCGTCACGTTCCCCGGCTGGCGTTCCACACCAGCAAACCGGACGGCGGCCAGAGCGCCGCCATCGCGGCTGGCCTGGCCCGAGCACCCTGTGGCCCCGACGACATCATGGCCTGCCTCAACGCTGATGATCTGTACATGCCGGGCGCCCTGCGCTTCGTCGCAGAGTACATGGCGCGACACCCCGAGGTCGACGCGGTCTACGGCCATCGGGTCATCATCGACGAGACCGGGCTCGAGACCGGTCGCTGGTTCACCCATCGACACAATGCACGCATCACCCTGGCCGTCGACCTGGTGCCGCAGGAAACCCTCTTCTGGCGCAGGCGCGTCTATGACAAGGCGGGGGGCATCGATCCGGCATTTCGCTTCGCCATGGACTGGGACCTCATCACCCGCTTCATCAGCGCGGGTGCACACATGGTTCGGCTGCCGTGGTTCCTGGGGGCGTTTCGCGTGCACAGCACGTCGAAGACGTCGACCCTCTGGGAATCGGTGGGCGCTGTCGAGGCCGACCGCATCCGCGTCGCCCGCCACAGACGCCCCCTTCGCCCGGTCGAGGTTCTCGCACCCTGGTATCACGCCACGATCGAGGCCAACATGCTGGCGTGGCTGTGGCGGTGGGGAGCTCGGCTGTGATCGCCTGTCACCTCATCGAGACCGACGTGCTCGTTCCCGACGCCTGGGCAGAGATGCGCGGCCTTGCGGTCTCGGCATTCAATCCGAGCCTGCTGCCCATGCCGGAAGGCCATTTGCTGGCCTACCGCGTCGTCGGCCCGGATGGACACCGTCGCATCGCCATGTGCCGCCTCGACCGATGGTTTCGCGTCATCGCGGGCAGCCCCGTTCCCTTCTCTGACGGCATCACCCTGCCCCGCACCGGAGACGATAACCCGCCCCGCCGTTGGTTCGCCGATCCCCGTCTGTATGTGCTGAACGGACGGCACATTCTGCACTGGAACACAGGCTGGCAGCATCCGCACAACCACCAGCTGCTGCAGGCCTTCGACCCGCAGACCCTTCACCCCATCGGAGAATCGCGTCTTCTCGTGCTCGATGGCACGCGACAGGCCATTGAGAAGAACTGGCTCTTTCTCGAGGACGCGCCCGGCTTTGCGGTGTACAGCACCTCCCCCCATCGCGCCGCTGCGCGTTCCGATTTCGCCCCTGCCCCTGGGAAACCCGTTTGGCGCGCGCACCCGCCACGCACGCCTGAACAAGGCCGTGGGCGAGATCGTCTACCCCACGGGTGCGGCCTTCAGCCGAGGACACCTCGTAATCAGCTACGGAATCAACGACGAGCACTGCGCCATCGCCTGCATCCCACTCGAGACCGCCATCGCGACCACCATCGCCCTACCCCGCAGGTAGACCCGCGCAGAACCGGCGCACGTCGTCGGCGACCTGCGCGGGGTCGAGCTCGTCGAGACATCGGGGCCGCGGATAGGGACAGCTCCAGCCGCAGCCGAAGCACTCGATGGGGCGCACCACCACACACGCGTGCTCGGCCTGCGGCACGAAGCGCGGCCAGGTGCCCCCCCCGAACACCGCCGCCACGGGCACGCCGAGCGCCGCTGCCATGTGCATGGGGCCGGTGTCGGCGCCGAAATAGAGACGCGCCTCGGCGAGCAGCCCCAGCAGAGTGCCCAGGTCTTGCACGCCCCCCACCCAGACCCTCGCGGCGACCCCTGTCGACCCCAACGTGTCGCGCAGCACCTCAAGCTCAGCCCGCTCGGCCTCTTCGCCCATCAAGAGCACCTCCAGACCGACATCCCGCGCGAGCGCCGTCGTCACCGTGACGGTGACGCCTCGTGGCACCGCCTTCAGCGAGACGTTGGCCGTGCCCAGCGGAAAGACCGCAGCGTAGCGCTTCGAGGTGAGGCCCAGGTCCGCCAGCACCTGCCGGGCCAGCGCCGTGGTCTCTTTGGGAAGCGTGAGGCGCGGGCGAGGCTGCGCCACGGGCGCATCAAAGCCCAGCTCTGCAAGGGCCGCGTACTTGCGGGTCTCGGGCCACGCCTGCGAAACAGGCACCTCGACCGTGAGGCGCGCAACGTCAACCGTTTCCGGCAGCGCCGAGAGCAGCGTCTCGAGCTCCTGGTTCGTAAACGGCAGCGCCCCCGCGCCGCTGAACCCCACCCGTCTGACCCACGGCAGTCCCCGAGCCACGGCCTCGTCAACCACGGTGCGGGTGTACGCGGGAAACATCACGACCTCGAAGTCGCAGGCCTCGAGATCGGCCACAAGCTCGGCCAGCGCCTGGGCATGCTCGAGCGGCTGCACGATGTGATAGGGATTCACCGGAATCGTCAAGACGTCGAGGCGCGGGTCGATGTACGACGTCAGCGCAGCCACGTGCGAGCGCGCCGCAACGGTCACCGCGTGGCCCTTCTCGACCAGCGCCGTGAGCAGGGGCTGGCGCAGCACCAGGTCTCCGAGGGCATCCGGACAGATCACCACGACCCGCTGGGGCACACCCTGACGGGGCACGGCCCGCATGCCTCCCCCATCGACGGCCTCGAGCCAGCGCGCCACCATCTGACGCGCCACCACGGCTCTGGCAAGCAACCGCTCCGGACTCACCGCTGCCACGAGACACGAGAGATCGACATCGTCAAGGCGCTCGAACAGCGGCACCCCGAGCTCTTCGGCGGCACCTCGCAGCTTGTCGTTGATGCCCAGCACCCCCACGCAGGCGCCGCTCCAGGCTTGAACCAGTGCCGCGTGATAGCGCGACGACAGCGCAAAGCCGCAGCGCGGCCAGGCGGCAAGCAGCGCCTCGCAGGTCGGGGCGGCGTAATCGGGCACACACACCCGCAGACGGGACGCGCGCTCACTCGAGAGAAGCCCATAGAGTGCCCGCTCGCCCTGGGGAAGAACGCGCACCTCGCCCACCAGGCCGACCGCTTCGGGCTGCGGGCAGCGCTCGAGCAGGGCCTCGAACGGCGCGACGAGCGGCGAGAGGTCTTCGTGGAAGTTGAGGCAGAACCCGATACGCCCCTCGTGGGCGTCTCCCTCATGCGCGTTGGCGCGATCACGTGCCCAGTCCTCGAGGAACACGTGGGCCAGATCGGCACCCGCCACAGCCGGCGCGCAGGGCCGCAACAAGCGAGCGCTTCGCGCATCGCGGGTAAGCAGAACGCGCGCGCGGGCCAGCACGTGCCGGAGGCGCACATCGCGCAGCGCATCGGCATCGTTCACGCCCACCCCGAGAAAGTCCATGGGGACCTCCCGTTCCGCGCAAAGGGCCATCTCCTCGATCAGGTGATGGGTGAACCAATCGCCGTCATCTGACTGGAACGGGCTCCCCCCCAGCCCAAGCCAGACATCGGCGTTCGCTATCGCCGCACGCCTCTGCTCGGACGTATACGGCAGCCACTCGATGCGCGGAAACCGGCGCCGCTGGCTCTCGATGTCATGTGACGTACAGCAGGTGAAGACCAGGTCAGCGCGAGACTCGACGCACGCGAGAAAGCCGGCCAGCATCAGGTCGTCGCCGATGTTGCCCGCGCCGTAGAAGGCGTGCCCGATGTGAACCACGGTCACGCGTGCGGCCCTGTCATCTCTGTGCTCCCGTCAACCATCAGCAGACGCTCTCTTTCTTGCCCTTCGCCACCTTGCTCTCGTCGCTGGCGAACCCTTCGGACGCCGCAGAGAGATCGTCGAGATTGGCGCCGAG
>RGZZ01000169.1 GCA_010028905.1 Pseudomonadota bacterium
ACGAGGCTCTCATAGAGTCCGGGCGGAAGATGGGTCACCCAAAAGGAGTACACGCTGTCGCGTCTGGTTCCTGCCTTTGGGGAATCGGGGAGGTGCGGGTGTTCACAGAAACTAGCCGAGCGATGGGCGATGTCCGGCGTGTTGCACGCTGTCGGTCTTCGGGTTTGTTGGAGGGGGCTCGCGGTCAGCGCTGATGACTCAGCGGCTGCGGAGCGCCTCGACCTCGGCCGCTGTGAGCTGGGTGGAACGCGCCACCACCGCCACTTCGAACCCCTCTGCCAGAAGGCGGCGGGCGGTTTCTCGGCGACCCTCGAGGCTGCCCTGCTGTCGGCCCTGCTGCAGGCCGTCTTCGCGCGCATTCGCGAGGCTCGTTGCAACGTCGCGAGTGAACTTCTCGCGTGAGAACATCCAAGCGCGCACTTCCTCATCGGATTGCGCGCGTTGCATCTTGTCGAAGGCCATGGCCACACCCTCCTCAGTGCTCAACTTCTCTGGGAGCCGCATTCCTCCTCGTATATACTCCTGTGCGAAGCGGAGCATGTGGAGCCAGTGATCGGCTGGCGTGGCCAGCTCGCGCACATCGTGCTTTTTGAACTTGGGCAGCTCGAAGAAGTGAATCTGCAGGTCGTCAGTCAGAACATCCCCATGATCACGCTCCCTCAGCAGGTAGACGCTGTGCAGGCTTTTCCGCGTCGGAAACCGCACGTGATCGTCTCGCCATCGTGGAGCTGCTCGGCGTGGATCTTCGTGAGGTAGTAGGTGGCGCGCTTCTCGAAGTGTCGCTCGCTGGCCACCTGCACTTCGATGTTGTAGGCACCGCGTCGCTCATCGCGGGCTCGCACATCGAGAATGATGTGCTTGTCATCGAGATGCGCGCCCCCGAGTCCGGGATTCATGATCTCTACCTGCTCGATGCGCTCTCCGGGCCTTCGCTCGAGCAGGGCGTTGAGCAGCGCGCGCAGGGGTTCCTCGCTCCCCTTGCTTCCGAAGACGAACTTGAACACGACATCATGGGTGAGCCGTGTGATGAGCTGTGGCACGCTGACCTCCTGTGCGCGGACGCGCCTGATGTCGGCGGGCCGCGAGAGGAGTGTGTCATGCAGGTGTGACTGTTCTGTTGCGCTTTCAGACGAGTTTTTGAACCGCGATGTTTCGGATTTGTGAACGGGCCAGCGTGGCCGCATCGATGGCCTCGAGCGCTTTTTCGCGCCACTCTCCTACTGTACTGGGATGTACGGCCATCCTACGGGCGATCTGATCCACCGTCGCCGTACCGGCCATCAGGTCCAAGACTGCACGCTTGCGCTCTTCTACGCACGGCGCCCCGGCCGCGCCCGGGTTGCGTCAGCAACCGACGCTTCAGGTTCGTCCTGCGGTCGCACGTTGTCTTTCCCACAGGATAAAGCCCGCAAGCCCATGAATTCATTTCACCATCGTGATGACATCTGGCATCACCCACCCCTGCCCCTTCTGCGCCCCCCGTTGCGCGAAAAAGCGAGGGCCGGCTTTTAGCGGGGTGAGATAGCCGGTGGCCGGCTTTTTCGCACGTCTGTGGTGGCTGGCTGCCCGCTACAGGCGCTTGAAGATGACGGTGTGCGGCAGGTTGGTGTAGGGGCTCAGGTGCTCTGAGCCGGCGATGAGTTCCCAGCCGTTGGCCACGTAGAAGCGCAGGGCCGTGTCGCGGCCGTTGGCCCACAGCTGCTGCGCACCGCGCTCTTTGAGCAGGCCTTCGCCGTGCGCGAGGACCTGCGCGCCGTATCCGAGGCCCTGCAGATCGAACTCGGTGGCCATGTAGCGCAGCTGGTAGGTCAGCAGCTCCGGGTTCACCGGCGCAGGTGACGGGTAGAACGACGCGCTCACAACCACGACGCCGTTGATGAGGCCCGCGAGATGAAGGGCGTCGGCGTCGTCATCGCGCGCATCCCCCGCGTCGGCGTTGGGATCGTTGCCGCGCAGCACGCGACGACGCAGGTCGTGCAGGCGATAGGCCGGTACCGTTGTGATTACGAGGTCGCCCAATGGCAGGCGCAGGTGGTCGAGCACGATGGAGGGGTCACGATCCATGGGCTTCGTGACGCCGCTTGGGGTGAACCCCAGACGCCGATAGAACGCGTGCGCCCCGACGAGGCTTTTCGCGACGTAGAGGTTGAGGGCCACGCCACCATCGCGTCGCGCCTGGTCGGCCACGGCCTCGACGAGCGCATCGGCGATGCCGCTGCCGCGATGCGCGGGCTGCACGAAGAGGCCGAACATCCAGTGCCCGCCGCGCTGATGGTGAGGCATTCCGTACACCATGCCCACCAGCTGACCGTCATTGACGGCAACGAAGCAGCGCTGCGCAGAAACCATCGTCTGCCAGTGGGCATCATCGAATGCGAGAGCCTGGGCGTAGGTGTCGCCGAAGGCGTCGGGGGTGTCTTGCAGGGCTTCGAGTCGCAGCGCCTTCAGGGCGAGCCACTCGTCGGGCTGAGCGGGGCGGATGCGGGTCATGGGCGTATCCTCAGGAGCAAGAAGTATCGCGCGTTCCCCATCTGCGCGAAGCGCGGCGGATGCCCGCGGCGCGATGGACGTTTTCATGGCGCGTCGGACCGTGTCGCGCAGCGCTCAGCGCCGCAGGCTCTTCTGCAGGTGGGTCTTCAGGTCCCAGGCCTTCACGCCCGCTTCGGCTGGATAGCGGAAGTTCGTGATCTTCCAGCTGCCGCCGAATCTGCGCACCTCAATGGTGATCCGCTGCTGCTCGTGGCCTGGTCGCGTTCGGGCGCCTTCTGGTAGGCGGCGTAGAACGCCTTTACGACGGCAGTGGGTGAGTCGGCCCGAGCCGGCGCGATGACGGCGAGGGCGAGCAAAAACGTCACGAGCGTGCAGGCGAGGGCGGTGTATCGCTTCATGCCCCCCACTTTCGCGCGTGGCGCGCCGCCCCCTTCCCATGCGCCCTTCCCCCCTCTCCAACGTGATGCGCGCGCCATCTCCGCCGTTGCACAGCAAGGCGTCGCGGTTTTCAGCGGGCGGACAGATCTCGAAGCGGGGCACGCTCTGGATCGGGTTGTTGCGCTCGTCCTTGATTGCCTGCTCGGAAACGTATACGATGAACGCCAGAGACCTGCGGTCCGCGGGCGCTCATAGCAGACCCAAGACACCAGGGTCATTCACTGAGGCGACGATGTGCCAACGCCAAACGCGACAGATACAACGAGGGCCAGCGTGTGCACCCTGTGAACGCTGGTGAGCCCGACGCCATCGAGGTCACGTTGCTGATGCCCTGCCTCGATGAAGCGCAGACCATCGCAACCTGTGTTCGAAAGGGCTTCGAGTCGCTGCAGAGGGAAGGCATCCGGGGCGAGGTGCTGGTCGCAGACAACGGCAGCACCGATGGGTCGCAGGACATCGCCACGCGCTGCGGCGCGCGCGTGGTCGCGGTGCACGAGAGAGGGTACGGTGCGGCACTGCGGCACGGCATCCAGCGTGCACGCGGCCGCTTCGTGATCATGGCCGACGCAGACGACAGCTACGATTGGCGCGACATCGCTCCCTTCGTTCAACGCCTTCGGGAAGGGTACGACTTCGTGATGGGCTGTCGCCTTCCGCAAGGCGGAGGCCGTATCATGCCCGGCGCCATGCCGCGCCTCAACCGGTATGTGGGGAACCCCGTGCTCAGCGGCATTGGGAGAGCGCTCTTTCGCTGCCCCATCACGGATTTCCACTGCGGAATGCGAGCGTTCGACCGCGAGAAGGTGTTGGCCCTCGACCTGAAGACCCCGGGCATGGAATTTGCGACAGAGATGGTCATTCGCGCAACCCAGGCACGATTGAAGATCGTCGAGGTTCCCATCACCCTTCATCGCGATGGACGTTCTCGCCCTCCCCACCTGCGTCCATGGAGAGACGGGTGGCGCCACCTGCGCTTCATGCTTCTCTACAGCCCCAACTGGCTGTTCTGGCTTCCCGGCCTGGTTCTTCTCGGACTGGGTCTGCTGGGCTTTGCCCTCATCCTGCCGGGACCGCTGCGAATCGCCCACATCAACCTCGACGCCAACACGCTTCTGTTCTCGGCCCTCGCCTGCATCGTCGGACACCAGTGGATCTCGTTCGCCCTCGCGGCACATGCTCTCGGGGAAAGAGATGGGCTTCTGGCACCCGATCGATCTCTGCGGCGTCTGCAGGCCATCTTCAGCCTCGAACGCGGCATCGGGGTGGGTCTGCTGCTGATGTGCGCAGGTCTCTTCTTGCTGGGTGTGTCGCTCCGCTACTGGGCCTCTCTCCAGTTTGGTGACATTCCCTATGCGACAGGCCTGCGCATCGTGATTCCTTCGGTCACCCTGCTGGCACTCGGGGCCCAGTTCATCATGTCGAGCTTCTTTCTCAGCCTGACGCTCTTGAAGCCGTACGCATCAGCAGGCAGGTCAGCCGAGGGCGCGGTTGAGTCGCCCTCCGCGGAAGCCCGTCCTCCTCTCGTCTGAAGCCGACCCCTTCTCGCCGCTCGAAGGCTCGGCGCCCAGCACGCAGACGTCGCAGGCCGGTCACGGCGGGGAAGGGATCTTGATACGCCCGTAGGGCATTTGACCTGCCCCTGCGAACCTTGGCCTTCGTGAGCACCTACGAGTCGAGCGACGTGTGCGTCGAGGGTCAAGCGCCTGCTCTCTCCGCGGGGTGGGGCCCTCGCGCTCTGGCCGCGTGGCCTCACGTCGCGCGAGGCCTCATCGCGTTTCCCACCCCGATTGTCATGCTCTACGTCGCAGCGTTCGTGAGACAGTATCTCTGGTGGGTTTCGAGCGGCCCGCTGGCCTGGAGTGCGACGGGGATCTTGACGCTTGTCTGCGTGGCGGCGTGGGTGCGCGCGCGCCCCTCTGTTGAGGCGCCCCTGCCCGTGGCGTTCTGGCTCATCGTCGGCGTGCCGCTGGGCGTCATCTACGCGTTGCGTGCCATCAGCCCCGATTGCTCGTTCGACGTTCTCGCCTACCATCTGTTTGTGTCGGAGAGGGGGTTGAACGGTCTTCCGTTCGTCGCGGGAGATTTCTTTCCCGGCTCTCCGTACGTGAACCCCGTGGCCGACATGATCCTGGGCATCTCTCGCCACGCGCTGGGGTACCGCCTGGGAACCATCGTCAACTACGGCGTCTTGCTATGGACGGGCTCCATACTCTTCCGGCTGCTGCGCAGCGATATCGTGCGCGTGCCCGTTCGCTGCATGGCCGTTCTGATGATCTTGACAAGCGAGACGCTGCTCTTCGAATCGAGCACGTACATGGTCGATCTGATCGCCCTTCCGCTGCTCTTCGAGGGGCTCTGCATCATGTTGCGGCAAGACGCACAGCGCCCGTTTTCCGGGCGCGATCTGATCGGCGTGTCGCTGCTCCTCGGGGCCGTCGTGGCCATCAAGCTCACCTCGCTCGCCGTGGCCCTCCCTCTGGGGCTGCTCGCCCTGTATCGGTACATGCGGCACCCGTCGCGCGCACGGGAGCGCTGCAAGGCGCTCGTGGCTGCGCTCGTGGCCTTCGCTGCGCCCCTTGCGCCCTACGCGCTCTTTCTCTGCAGCGAGACCTCGAGCCCGCTCTTCCCTTACCACAACGAGGTGTTCCGCTCGCCATACTGGACACCGGATTCTCCGTATGACGGGCGCTTCGGGCCGACGTCTGGGTGGACCGCCCTTCTGTGGCCCGTGATCTCGGTCGCGATGCCGGAGCGGCTGTGGGAACCTGCGTTCTGTTCAGGACGAATCGCGCTGGGCGTGGGCGCGTGCCTGGTCGGTCTGCTCGTCGTACGCAGCAAGGCGCGCTGGCAGACCTGGTGTATGCTCTATCTCGCGTGCGCCTTGCTGTGGAGCTTCGCGGTGGGGGGAAACCTTCGCTATGCCATGTTTCTCGAGGCGATGGCAGGTCTGCTCACCGTGACGCTCGTGGCGCATCTGTGGGGAGCGAAACCTCTTCTCGCGAGCGCCCCCCGACGCGCCGCCGCCATGGGGCTCTGTGCTGCGCTTGCGGCGCAGTGCACGCTCGGTGTCGTCTACCTGCTTCGCCACGATTTCAGCGGCCAGCCGACGTTGTTCTCTGCCTCGTCCGGCCTTCAGGAAAATGCGCGCCTCCTGCTTCGTGATCGCGACCCGTGCGCATTTCTGCCGCTCGACCTGAAGACCCGTCTTGAAAGCGTCGATGTGTGGGTACACAGCTGCCCCTTGACCACAACGCTCATGGTGATGGTGAAGCCCTTCGCCCCTGTCATCGAGATCGTCAACGAGAACCTCTTCTCTACGCGGGAAGCGCGAACGCGCTACGAACGCACCCTGGCCGACACCGACGGCAAGAAGGTGTACACCCTCTGCCTGCCAGATCGATTGAGCGACGTGCACGCGCTGCTGTCACGTCGAGGCTTCGATGTGCTCGAAGTCGTGCCGGTCACCTTGCCGTACTACTCGTCTCATGGTGGCTTCTACGTGATGATGCTACGACTGGCGCGCAGCACCTCTCCTCTCCCGATTCGGTGAGCTGGGCCCCAGAGGGATCGCTGACCTCGGTGCAGCACGGCCCTGACCACGAGCCCTTACCCCAGGCTGGCGAGAGATTCGTGCGGCTCACCAACATGGAGAGCCGCGAAGCGGCGCTGACCCAGATCGGGTCTGGCACGTACGTCACGGCTGCAGCGAAGACGTAGCAACGCCCCGGCCAGCATCTTACATCTCTCCGCGCTCGAAGGCGGCCAGCTGCGTGCCGATCTCGATCAGCTCGCCGCGAAGCGCGCTCGGCACCGTTCGCCTTGCGGTCAGCTGATGGGTCAACGTCTCTGCCGCTTGCTCGACCCGCTCGAACAGCGCTTCGAGGAGGCGTTGACGGTCGTCGTCGCGCCCATCGCCGGATGCGGCGATCTGACGGCGTACCGCCTGCAGGCGGACCCGCGTCTCGGCCACCGTGTCGAGGAACGGTCTGGCGAGTCGCAGCGCTTCGTCGGCGCCGATGCGCCCCATCTCGAGCTGATCGATCACCCGGACGACCAGGCGGAAGTTCTCGCCCATGGCGGCTTCGGGGGAGCGACCCGCGCCGCTGTCGAGTACGTCGAAGGCGCGCGACACCGAGAGGTTCGCCAGCACCGGAAGCGCGCGGCGGCACTGCACGCAGCGGGTGCTGCCCGCGGGGCTCGACGCACCGCACATCACACAGGTGACCTCGGTCGTGGCGGCTGTGTCTGCGGCTTCCCGAATCTCTTGAAGGCGCAGCGCCGATGGGACCAGCGCGTCGTGGGCCATGGGCAGCAGGTCGCGATCTCCGCCCTCGAGGTATGCGGTCATCAACGCGATGGCACGCCCCTGCTCGGCCATGAGGGCGTCGATCTCGAGGGTCTCGTCGCCGCCCTCTCCCTCGATGACATCGAGCCGCAGGCGCGCCTCGAACGATTGGTGCAGATGCCGCAGAACCTCGAGCGCCTCGGCCAGCACGCGGTCGGGGACATACCCGTACCAGACCCCTGAGAGCGCCTGGAACACCGCGTGGAGATGGGTCGCCTTGCGCAGGTCGACGGGCGTGTCTCGCTCTTGCTCGAGTGTGTGCTGAAGGTCGTCGAAGGCCTCGCCCACCTCGCGCAGGCGCGCCACATGCGCGGCCAGGGTCTCGAGATCGCCGTCGAACGCGCCTACCTCGGTACGCACGGCCGCAAGCTCCTCGAGGCACTCGGCCATGCCGGAGAGCAGCTCGGCTCTGCGCGCCTCGCCCAGCCAGGCCGTGGCGGCAAGCCCCTGGAGGTCGGTGGCCATGGCTGCGTGGAAGGCTTCGAGATCTGCGAGCAGCGGCGCCAGGTCGACGGGCATTCCCAGGGCCAGCATCCCCACGGCCTCGTGCAACCGCTGCAGCGGCACCGCCTCGGAGAAGTCTGCGCGGTCAGACTCGACCATCTTCATGGCGCGCATGCACGCGCCGACGCTGCCCACCGCGCGATCGAACAGGGTGAGCGCATTCGACAGATCGACGGGACGCGCTTCCTCGAGAAAGACGTAGAACCCGCCCACCGCCTCGCGCAGGGTCTCGATGGCCGGGCCGAGACGGGCCGAGATCTCCCACTCGCCCGGGTTTCGCTCTGCGAACGCGCTGTGGGCGCGGCCCAGGAACTCCACCAGATCGCGGAGGGGGCCCAGCCGATGGGCAAGCCCCATGATGGCGGCGCTGTGCCCCTTCAAGACATTCAGCGCGAGCGCGTACACCTCGTTGATGAGGGGCGTGTCGGAGACGCGGGGCACCTCATCGTGCAGCCGCGTCAGGGTCGCAGCCGCCATCGTGACACGCTCGCCCGCGCTTTCGAGCGCCTCGAGCGCTTCTGGCCAGTACGCATGGTCGGGCGAGACGTGCTCGGAGAGCAGCGCCTCCATCTGGTCGAGAGCGGCCGCCTGCGCCGTGAGGCCATCGACGAACGCGGTGCGGGCGGAGGCGGCGCCGTCGACGGCGGCAACCAGTCCGTAGCTGGCGTCGAGCTGCGCAAGCGCGGCAGCGGTCTCGTCGCGGGCGCCCGCCAGCGCGGCCGACATCTCTGCGTGCGAGGCCCATCGCCCCACGGTGTTGAGAACGACAACCACGGCGCGACTGAGCCCGACGGGCACCTTGTCGCGCGTGGCCTCCGGGTCGTTGTGCGACGCCGCGCCGTTTCCGCTCAGCTCCAGTACCCCCCACACCCGTAGCCGCCCTGCTGGCCGAACCCGCCGGAGAACCAGCCGCCGAAGATGTTCACGTTGTAGACGTCTTGATAGCCGCGGAAGACCGGCACCTGGGTGTCGCGCCACGTGGTCGCCCAGCCGTGCACGTCGTAGGTCTGGGTCTCGGTGCGGGTGAAGCCCGAGCTCATGTCTGAACGGTTGATGTTCTTCACGTCGAGCGACGTGATGTTGTGCGCGGCCACGTCTTGCAGCTCGCCCGCGTCGACCTTGGCGTCGCCGTTGGTGTCCTTCCAGACCTTGAGGCCCTTCAGCTCGTCGCCGTCGACCGTGCCGTCGTGGTTCTTGTCGAAGTGGGCGGCCAGCTTCTCATAGCCGTCCTTGAACTTCTTCTGGCCGTCGATGTCGAACTCACCGAACAGCTCCTTGCTGCTGGTGATCTGGCCATCGTTGTCGACATCCCAGCAGAGCAGACCGTCGCCGCCGTTCCGGGTCTCGTTCTTGCCCCAGTGGTACATCATCTTGTTGGTCTGGGCGTCCTTGCGGGTCTCTCCGACGAGGGCCCCGTTGGCGTCGTAGAACTTCGCGGCCGCATTCCGGTTGTGGTTGAATGTCTTCGCGGCCTGTCGGTTCACCGGCTTTCCTCGCTTGTCGAACGCCACCTCGGTGCCGTCTTCGTAGACGACCTTGCCGTTCTTGATGGGCGGAGCGCCGCTGCCCGGCCGGCGCGCCACGCTCTTGGTCTCCCACGATGACTTGCTCGGGTCGAGGTCGAACAGCACCGGCTCACCGCTCACCTTGCCATCGCCCAGAATGTTCTGGCCCGTGATGTCAGGCTTGCCGTTGCCGTTCAGGTCGAGCACGATGGGCGAGCGACGGGTCGTCTTCTGGCCATCCTGGTGATCGAACCACACGTCCCACATCTTGCCGGGGGTCTGGGTCGTGGTGGTGCGCTGCTCTGACCAGCAGTGGGTCTCGTAGCTGCGCATCGTCATGTCCTGCCACACCGGCACCTGGCTCTGGGTGACCGAGGCGCCCATG
>RGZZ01000170.1 GCA_010028905.1 Pseudomonadota bacterium
CATCGAGGGGCGCTGAGCGTGCGAGCCGAGATCGAGCAGAGAGGATCTTCACGGCGTGGTCACCTGGGGGTGCTGAAGCTCTGCGAGGTCATCTTCTACGGCTTCAACCGCACCTGGGGCGAAGGTGCACGCGGCGAGGAGAAGCTGGGGGCTGCGCTGGCTGAGCTCGAGACCCGCGGCTGGACGGTGCTGCATGACGTCGTGCTCGACAGCTGGAACATCGACCACGTGGCCATCGGACCCACCGGGGTCTTCACCATTGAGACCAAGTCGCATCGCGGTCGAATCCAGCATGATGGTCAGCAGCTGCTGCGCGGTGGGCGCCCCCTCGAGAAGGACTTCCTGCGGCAGGCCAAAAGCCAGGGCCTGTGGCTCGGCAAGCAGCTCGAGCAGAGAGGACACAGCGTCTTCGTGACCCCCATCGTCTGTTTCACCCGCGCCTACGTTCGGATCCCGAAATCCGCCACGCGACCGGTCGTGGTGGTTCCGCTGAAGTGGCTGCTCGAGACGCTCGAACGCGGAAAGGTGCGTCTGAACGAGGCGGCTCTCCGCGACGTGACGGCTGCTGTTCGCGACTGCTGTGCTCACGTAGCCACCCGAGCAGACGACACATGATTCGCCCCCTCATCGCCATGTTGCTGCTGCTGGCGGGGCTCGCCCTGCCGATGCCCTCGCCGCGCCATCTGCCGCGCTGGCGCGGGTTCAACCTGCTCGAGCACTTCCAGGCCGAGTCGTGTCGCCCGTTCCGCGAGGAAGACTTTCGCCTCATCTCGGAGCTCGGGTTCAACTTCGTGCGCCTGCCGCTCGACTATCGCGCATGGATTGTGGGCGGCGACGCGTCGCGCATCGACCCGTCGAAGCTGCGTGACATCGACGAGGCGGTGGCCTTCGGGCAGCGGTACGGGGTGCACGTGTGCATCAACCTGCACCGCGCGCCGGGCTACTGCGTGGTTGTCCCCGCCGAGGCGCGCGATCTGTTCACCGACCCTGAGGCGCTGCGCCTCTGCGCGCTGCACTGGGCGACGTTCGCACGACGCTATCGCGGGGTGCCGAGCGCCCAGCTGAGCTTCAACCTCATCAACGAGCCGATGGTGGCCCACGACGCTGACTACGTGCGCGTGGTACGGGTTCTCACCGAAGCCATCCGGCGCGAAGATCCGCAGCGGCTCATCATCGCCGATGGCACGCACTGGGGCAATACGCCGGTCGACGCGCTCGCGTCGCTGGGCATCGCCCAGGCGACGCGCGGATACGAGCCCATGATGCTGACGCACTATCGCGCGAAGTGGATCACCGGATCAGACGCCTGGACAGTGCCTCGATGGCCGATGGCAGAGGTCGAGCCGTATCTCTACGGTCCGTGGCACAAAGGGATCTGTGGCCCGCTCGTCATCATGTCGCACAGGCGTGGGGCGCAGACGCTGCGGCTGCGCGTCGATCGTGTTTCGAAGCAGGCGCTGCTGGTCATTTCAGCCGATGGGCGTGAGGTGCTGCGCAGGTCGTTCACCCCAGGTCCGGGAGTGGGCGACTGGAAGGAAGTCCACTACAAGCCCCAGTGGCGGGTGTATCAGAACCGCTACGATTGCGATTGCGTGGTGACCCTCCCCGCGGGTACGAAGCGCATCGAGGTTTCAAACCTCGAGGGCGATTGGCTGCGGTGGTCGTCGCTCACGCTTGAAGGCCCTGAGGGTGCGGTACGCGTGAGCCCGAACTGGGAATGGGGGGTTCATCCGCAGACCCTCGACATCGATGCCCGCGGAGCCGTGACGTCGAGCGAGATGCGTGACCGCGACTGGCTGCGCGTCCACCAGAACGTCCCGTGGAAGCGACTCGAGGCGCGGGGCGTGGGGGTGATGGTGGGGGAGTTCGGATGCTACAACCAGACCCCGCACCATGTGGCTCTGCGCTGGATGCGCGACAACCTCGAGAACTGGCGCGACGCGGGTTGGGGATGGGCGCTCTGGAACTTCCGCGGGTCATTTGGCCCGCTTGACAGCGGGCGTTCGGATGTGCGCTACGAAGACTTCCACGGGCACAAGCTCGATCGCGAGATGATGGACCTGCTGCGACGGAGCTGAGAATGGGACGTTGAGACGAGGCGGTGCGGGAGACCCAGAGACGCCTCTCGACCCGTCTTCATCTGCTCAGTCGCGCAGGGCTCGATGCCCTGGAACTTTCGATGGGCTTGTGACTGCGGTTGCCTGCGCTTGGGCTAGACCTCGAGCTCACCACCCGGATCCGGGAAGGGCACATGGCCCCTCGCCGCCTCCTGCACCGATTCCGGGTCGTGCTTGTACTGGAAGAGCGGCACGAAGACCACGGCCAGCACCAGGGCGTAGCCCGCGAAGACGAACCAGCAGTGGGTCCAGTCGGTGACGCCGTTCACGGTGTTGGCGTCGATGACGTAGCCCGCGCCCTTGGCGCCGAAGAAGCCGCCGATGCCGTTGGTCATCATCATGAAGAGGCCCTGGGCGCTGGCGCGGATGTCCTTGGGGGCTTCGAGGTCGACGAAGAGCGAGCCGGAGATGTTGAAGAAGTCGAAGGCGCAGCCGTACACGATCATCGAGAGGATGAACAGCCACAGGCCGCCGCCCGGGTTGCCTACCGCCAGCAGGCCGAAGCGCAGGCACCACGCCACCATGCTCATCAGCATCACGTTCTTGATGCCGAGACGGCGCAAGAAGAAGGGGATGGTGAGAATGAAGAGGGTCTCCGACATCTGCGAGATCGAGATGATGATGGCGGGGAACTTCACAGCCAGCGAGGTCTCGTAGAGCGGGTTCGTGTCGAAGCTGTGGATGTAGGCGTCGGCGAACATGTTGGTGATCTGCAGGCAGACGCCGAGCAACATCGAGAAGATGAAGAACACCGCCATCTTCGTCTGCCGGAACAGCACCAGTGCGTCGAGCCCGAGGGCGCTGAACAGCGAGGCGCCAGCGGTGGCGCCGGCCGGAGGGCAGGCGGGCAGCGTGAACGAGTAGAGCCCGAGGATGATGGCCGAGACGCCGCCGATGTAGAGCTGCGCCGGGCTGAGCTCGAGGTGGCTCAGGCTCACCGCCCACATGGCGACGATGAAGCCCACGGTTCCCCACACGCGAATGGGGGGGAAGTCTTTCACCACGTCGAGGTCATTCTTCTCGAGAATGGCGTACGACACGGTGTTCGCCATGGCGATGGTGGGCATGTAGCAGAGCGAGTTGATGAGAATCAGCCAGTAGAGCTGGTCGGGGTCGGTGGCCTGGGCCGCCTTGAGCAGCGTGAGCCCCCCGAGAACATGCAGCAGGCCGTAGACCCGCTCGGCGTTCATGAAGCGGTCGGCAATGATACCCGTTATGCCCGGCATGAACAGCGAGGCGATGGCCAGGCTGCCATACACGGCGCCGATCTGGGCCCCCTTGGCGTGCAACGTGACGGCCATGTACGCGCCCAGGGTGATGAGCCACGCCCCCCAGAGAAAGAACTGGAGGAAGTTCATGACGGTCAGGCGGAGCTTGATTCCCATGGGCACATCCCTTCATGCGACGATCTTGGGGCAGTGCGGGCGCCGGCCACGGTTGTGCGCGGGCATCGACGACGGCACAGGCGCGCGGGCGATCTGCGCAACGGGACAGGTTTCGATTCAGGAGCAGACGCATCCTCTGACATCAGACGGAGGGGAGAGACCTGCCCCGTCGTCGTGGGAGCCCCGCAGGCAGGCCTCGTCGCCCGGCGGCCCGTACTGATGCGCCAGGACCATGACGACATCGAACACCGACAGGCGCGCGCCGTGACCGACGACACCGCTGCCCCCAGCGGGGCGACGACCTGGGCAGAGACCCCCGTGCTCGTCACGGGTGCCGCCGGATTTCTCGGGCGGCGCCTGTGCGCCGCGCTGCGAGCGCGGGGGGCGCGGGTCACGGGGCTGACGCGCTCGCAGGAAGGCGCGGTCAAGGGGGAGGCGTGGGCCGTCGCTGATGTTTCCGACGTCCATGCCGTGCGCCGCGTCTTCGACGGGTGTCGCCCCGCCTTCGTCTTCCACCTGGCGGCCCACCTCGATCCCAGCCCAGACATGTCGACCCTGCCCGAGCACGTGCGGGTGAACACCCTGGGTACCGCCTCTGTGATTGCCGCCGCCCTCGCGTCCGGGAGCCCTCGTCTGGTGGTGACGGGAACGGCGGCCGAGTGCGGCCCGACTCCGCCCACGCCCATCATCGACGAGACCCCCTCGTGTCCGATCACTCCCTACGGCATGTCGAAGGCGCTGGCGACCCGTCTCTGTCTCGACGCATTCTCCGCGTCCCGTCTGCCCGTGACGGTGGCGCGGCTGTTCATGGTGTACGGCCCCGGCCAGTCGACGCGCTTCTTCGTGCCACAGCTGGTGGAGGCGGCGCGCCAGGGTCGGGTTCTCGACATGACCCTCGGGCGGCAGACCCGCGACTTCATTCACGTCGACGACGCGGTCGACGGCCTGCTCGCGATTGCCGGGGCTGACGCGCTTGCGGGACGCGTGGTGAACCTGTGCTCCGGGGTCGAGCAGTCGCTCGAGGAGGTTTGCCGGACCTTTGAAAGAATCACCGGCCGGACCGGTCTGGCGCGCATGGGCGCGCTTCCCTACCGAGAAGGCGAGATCATGCGCTGCTTCGGCCAACCGCGCGCGGTGCGCGAGCACACGGGTTGGGCCCCGGGAGTCAGCCTCGACCGCGGTCTCACCGATCTCTGGGAACGGTCCGCCCCATCGCCATGAGAGAAGCCATCTCCCTGCATCCCGACGCTTCGGCAGAGTTCGACCCCCACGCGCGCACCTATCGCGACACCGTCGATGGTTCGCTGCGCTTCGTGGAGGCGTCGGCTGACGAGATGGCCCGCGTCAAGTGCGATCTCCTCCTCGACGCGGCATCTCGCCTGCTCGGCGATCCTTCCGGGCTGTCGATGCTCGACGTGGGGTGCGGTGTCGGCTTGATGGAGCGCTTCCTTCTGCCTCGCGCGGGTCGCCTGGTGGGGGGCGACGTCTCGGCCGAGATGGTGGCCGAGGCACAGCGGCGCGAGCCGGAGGCTGCGTTCGTGCACCTTCCGAGCGCGGGGCTCCCCTTTGATACCCACGCATTCGACCTGCAGTTCAGCGCCTGCGTCTACCATCACGTGCCGCCCGCCGAGCGGCGGGGCGTGGTGGCCGAGCTTGCCCGGGTCGTACGTCCGGGCGGGATGCTGTTCGTGTTCGAGCACAACCCCTACAACCCCGTGACGCGCAAGATCGTGGCCGACTGCCCCCTCGATCGCGACGCTGTGCTGCTCGAGCCGCGCGAGACGCGCAGCCTGCTCCGCGAGGCCGGACTCGAGATCGTGGAGCAGCGGTACTACCTCTTCTTCCCCGGCCGCCTGCGGGCGCTCCGGCCGCTCGAGCGCTGGCTCGGGTGGCTGCCGCTGGGCGGGCAGTACTACGTCGCGGCGCGCAAGCCGCGCTCAGGAGACACGTGAACGGTCCAGAGCTCTCGCTGGTTATTCCGCTCTACAACGAGGAGGCGAACCTCCCCGCGGTGCCCGATGCCATCGCGGCGGCCCTTGTGGCGGCCGGCATCGATTACGAGCTCGTGCTCGTCGACAACGGATCGCGCGATGGCACGGCGGCCATTCTCGATGAGATGGCGGCGCGCGATCCGCGCATCCGCATCGTGACGATCTCGGAGAACGACGGGTTCGGCTGGGGCGTTACCTGTGGCCTCGCTGTCTGCCAGGGCTACGCGGTGGGATACATGGGGGGCGACGGCCAGAACCGACCCGAAGACGTGGTCTCGGTCTACCACTTGCTGCGCCGCCGTCATCTGCATCTGGCGAAGGTGCGGCGGGTGACGCGGGGCGATGGCTGGCAGCGCCGCGTCGTCACGCGCCTGTGCAACGCGATCTTCCCCCTGCTCTTCCCCGTGCGCTCGCGCGACATCAACGGCACGCCCAAGATCATGCGGGGCGACGTGTACCGCGCGTTGCGCCCGCGCAGCCGCGACTGGTTCATCGACGCCGAGATCATGATCAAGCTCGGCGCGCGCGGCGGCACCTGTGGCGAGGTCGATGTCGACTTCCTTCCTCGGGCCGGCGGGTCGTCGAACGTGCGCTGGACCACGCTGGCCGAGTTCCTGATCAACATCGTGCGGTTCACGTTCGAGCCGTGGCGCTGGCGCCCCCAGTCCGACGAGGCGGCCCTGCCGCGCAACGGGCGCAGCGCGGCGGCGGTGATGCCGGAGGGCAGCTCATGAAGGTCGTCGTCCTGTGCGGTGGAATGGGGACTCGCCTGCGCGAGGAGACCGAGGTGCGCCCCAAGCCGATGGTCGAGGTGGGGGGGCGCCCCATCTTGTGGCACATCATGAAGATCTACAGCCACCATGGCTTCGACGACTTCGTGCTCTGCCTCGGCTACAAGGGGTCGGTCATCCGCCGCTACTTCCTCGACTACTACCACGAGAACTGCGACCTGACGATCGATCTCTCGCGCCCGGACGGGGTACAGGCCCACGGGCCGCATCCGGAGCACTGGAAGGTCACGCTGGCGGAGACCGGGCTCGAGACCATGACCGCGCAGCGAATCAAGCGCGCGGCCCGCTACCTGGGCCAGGACGACGTGTTCATGCTCACCTACGGCGATGGCGTGGCCGATGTCGATCTGCGGGCGCTGCTCGCCTTTCACCGCAGCCACGGCAAGCTGGCCACCGTCACCGCCGTGCACCCTTCGTCTCGCTGGGGAGAGCTCGTGCTCGATGGTGACGCGGCCGCCGAGTTCCGCGAGAAGCCGCAGCTCACCGAGGGGTTCATCAACGGCGGTTTCTTCGTGCTCGATCGGCGCGTGCTCGACTATATCGACGATGACCCCACGGTGCCGTTCGAGCGCGGCCCCATGCAGCGCCTCACCGCCGATGGCCAGCTCATGGCCTTTCGCCACGAGGGCTTCTGGCAGGCCATGGACACGCTGCGCGACATGACGAGCCTCAATGAGCTGTGGGCGTCGGGGCGCCCGCCGTGGAAGGTGTGGGCCTAGGCGCTCCTGCGCCCGACGATTGACCCTACGGCGTGTCGGTGAGCGTGCCCGCTCTCGGATCGATGAGCGCTTGTGCGCGCTCCGGGTGAAAGCCCACGCAGGGCACCACGTAGAACGTCTGCGCCACCCGCCCGTTCCATTCCACGGGCAGCGGCCGGGCATCGCCGACGCGATCGAACGCCGCGCTCAGCCGCTCGCGCAGCCCCTGTCGGCCGTCGTCGAACGGCTTGCGCATGACCAGCAGACCGCTCTGCCCACGCATCGCCTCAGGCGATTCCCAGTTCAGGTACTCGAGCCCGCGTCGCCCCAGACCGAACATGAGAACGGGGCGCGCCTGCAGCAGCGACAGGTGGCTGGCGAGCCGGTGGTCTTCAGCGGCGATGAAGGCGGTCTGGGGCGAGGGGAGGGCGCTGAGCTCGGCCTCGAGCAGCGCGGGCAGGGCGGGGTAGGCGTACATCTCGGTGAGGGCGCTCCCTTGGGGGCGCCCCCCCAGGCCGAACAAGATGCGGGGCGCCGCAAGGCCTGCCGTGGCCACGAGCAGCGGAGCGAAGGCGATGCCCACCGCCCACCCGATGCGTCGTCGCCACTGCCGCGGGTCTTCGGTGGCCATACGTTGCGCCACCCACTGCCCCAGCAGGGGAAACAGGCCGATGTAGCCGCAGAGCGTCCAGTAGACCTGCACGTTGCGGAACGGCACCAGGGCGAAGAAGGCGCACAGGACGGGCAGCGAGGCGGCGAGGGCGAGGCGTGTGGCCTCGGGGTCTGGCGCGCTGGCTGATGTGGCCTGCGCATCGCGCGCGGGGGGCGCAGACGCCGCGACGCTCTCGGGGGCAGCATCCGCGCGGGGCGCGAACGCTTCTCGCGCGGCGCGCGCCGTCGCCGCGACGAGAGCCACCGCGATGAGGGGCGACAGCCCACCGAGGGTCTCGAGCACGAAGTTGAGGGCCTGACGGAGGTTGATGTGCACGGTCTCGTGGGTCCGCTCGGTCGCCTGGAACGCGAAGGTCTGCCAGCCGTGGGTCGCGTTCCACCAGAGGCAGGGGCTGTAGACCAGCAGGGCGATGACGAGGGCGGTCCATGGCCACGGCGTGGCGAGCCAGCGCCGGCGCGCGCGGGGGGCCACGACGAAGAACAGGCCCAGGCCGAAGGCGAGGGCGAACGAGGTGAACTTGGCCAGCAGGCAGGCGCCCAGGGCCACGCCGGCATGCCCCCAGCGGCGGGCCGGAGATGCGTCCGGGGGAGCGAAGACCGCTTCGTGCCAGGCCAGCAGGGTCCACGCCCAGGTGAGCAGCAGGGTCGACTCCGGCCAGGCCAGCACGGCCATGATGGTGTAGTAGGGGGCGGTCACGAACGCCGCGGCGGCCCAGTGCGCGGCCTGCTCGTCTCCTGTTGCGCGCCGCGCGTACCGATGCACGATGAGGGCGCAGGCCGTCGCGCAGAGCAGCGCGGGGAGACGCACCACAAGCGCGCTGTTGCCGAGGGGAACGAAGAGGGTGCCCAGCCACGCAGTGAGCGGAGGGTGATCGTAGTACCCCAGGGATGGGTGACGCGCCCATTCCCAGTAGTACGGTTCGTTCAGGGTGAGCGGCAGCAGCGCCGCCACCGTCACGCGCAGCACGGTGGCGATGATCAGGGCAACGAGAAAGGGTGAGGCCTGCACGGAGGCCTTCGTTATCGCGGGCGCTTCGTGATTCCTCCCGGGCGTGTGCAGGCCAGGCGCCACGACGAGAGCCTCACGCGGCGTCGGAGCGTTCGGTCAGCGACCGTCGGCGGCGTACGGGTGATCGACCACCGTGTGGTGATCGGCCTGTGGGATGTGAATCACCTTCGCGTGGAGGTGCTGGGCGATGCGCTCGAACCCGGGTGACGTGGCGTCAACGATGGTGTCCTGCCCACCCGCCACGATGGTCGTGTCGACGTTGTCGGGCATGGTCAGGTGCGAGATCATCTTCTGGAAGTTCGAGTCGGGGCGCATCTGTCGCCCGGGCGATACGCCGGGGAAGCGCCCATCAAGGGCGCGGGGGGCCCAGCGCACCCCATTGGCGGCGCGCATCCCCTCGAGGGGAGGCCCGAACATCACGTGACGGATGGGGGGGCCTTCGATGCGACCGTCTTCTTGCAGATGCTGCAGCGCGCTCAGGGCCACGCGCGTTCCGAGGCTGTGGGAGCGCAGGTCGAGGGGCTTTCCCGGGTTCTCTGTCCGCCACGCGTCGATGGCGTCGGCGAGGTGACGTCCGGAATCGCTGATCGATTGATACTGGTCGTTGTAGATGAACGCCTTCACCGCCTCGCCATGGGTGGCGGCGTAGTCGGAGATGGGCTGGGCTGATGAAGGCCCGGAGTTCATGCCGTGCACAACGATGGTGGTGCCGTGGGCGCCGTCGCCCGGGGCGAGATCGATCAATCGCCCCGGCGCCTGCTTGTCGCCCAGCAGCGCGCGCTCCTCGCGGTCGTTGATGACGCGCGCGGCGTGTGGTGTCTCGTCAAGGTCGGCATCGTGCTTTCCACACCCGCCCAGGTTTCCGCGGTACTGGGCGGGCTTGACGGGGGTCGCGTCTGCGCGGGTCGTGGAAGCGGCCGTCGTGGGGGCGGGGGA